>JAMLIQ010000041.1 GCA_023954095.1 Burkholderiaceae bacterium
GATTCGTCAGTGCTCTTCAGTCATTTGGTGGTACATCAAGGTGGCACATCAGCTGTTTGCTGTTGTGCCATTTTTTTTGACGCCATCCCGCATCCCATCAAAACCTGGAGATGCTCGATGTCGCGACACTACCCACCACGGGAGCTTCTGGTTCCAAATACGCGTTCCTGTGGCGCATCAGCCGCGCCACGGCTTGCGGGTCCGCACGAACCTGCAAACGAACGACCCAGCGGTGGGGCCAAGACTCTTGCCCTGCGACTGGCGGCTGAATGGTTGGTGCGCTTCAGCCATGAACCGGAGGCGCCACTGGATGAACATCCATTGCCAGCTGAAATCGGCCAACCTCCAGTGCCATTGGTGGTAGCCCCACCTGAACTGATGTGCTTGGCGTTACGGTACCCGGCGGCTCGGACGATGTTCAGAAAATCTGCCCAGTAGGTCAGATTGAGCACACTGGACTGCGCGTCGCGTAGCTTGTCAAATTGCTTGGCCCGGTTTTCAGGATTAGATTCACCGGTGGTCAAGTCCTTGCCTCGCAGCAAAGAATAAACATGTTCCAGTCGGGCTCGACGGAAAGCAACTCCCACATCCACGCGCAGCAGGTGGTCTGGGTCGGGCTGAAAGATGGCGTTGAAAGGGCTAGGCTGCCCCGCTAGACCAGGCTGTCGGGCAGCGCGGCAGAAGGTCTCCAGCTCGGTACGCCCCTCATCCCAGAAAACTGACATCAGCGTCAAGATGAAGTCGGACTGGTTGAGCTTCTTGCCCTCACTGTTGATGCGCACGAAGACGTCGGCAACCTGTTCCTCACTGCATTGCTGCGAAAGCTCCAGGGCGATGAAAGGGAAGTTAGTCAACGAAGCCAGCCTTTCGATGGCTGACTCGACCAGTTCTGTTTCATCATCCGAGACATCTCGTGCAGCCTTCAGACGCTTCAGGTACTCCCTTATGCACTTGCTTGTCGACTGCGCGAACACCTCTGAGATGTCAACGATGTACTCGGGGTCACGCTCGGTGGTCGCGTCCGGCACGGCGAAGGTGCCAGTCTGCGGACGGAACGCGATGTCTGGCAATCCAATGCGGCCTAGGCCGATATCGTTGATGAGTCTACGTGTAGCGATGGTTTGAAAACTGCTCCCTAGGCGAGGAGCGCCGTCCGTTTGGGACTATGTTGACGGTTGTCCCTCAAGGCGCTTGACCTGTTTACGCACGCCCTCAAAGATGGCCACAGCCACATCTTGCGGAAAACCCGCAGGCAACTGCCGAGTGACCGCCTCGATGGCCGGTTCAACCCGGGCGAGCAGTTCGGTGATGATGTCCTCTGCGTTCTCGCCCCAGCCACACTTGGCAGCCGTTGCGTTGAAGTGACGTCGCATGATGGTCGCCAAGTCGTAGTGGCGGTTCTTGCCGCTCAATGCCATGGCCAGTTTGGCATTTCTCCACGCCAGCTGATTCTTCCCATTACCTATGATGGGCCACGCGGAGAGCACGTCGTACATCGGCGTGAGCGCATAACTGCCACCCGCGAAAAGGCGGATGCTGAAGTTCTTGGCATGACCGTCGGTGGCGGCCAGCAACCAAAAGGCCACTTGACTTGACAGCAATGATTTCAAGTCGGCGCGGGCGTTTTGGGAGCCATTGAGCACCTGGGCAAGCTGCTCAATTCCTGGACCACCGTCGGCTTCGTACTTTTTGGCGGGGGTCACGCCCAGCGCCTGACAGAAGTCTTCTTGGGGTAGACGGAGCAACCAGGTGCCCGATGGATGCATCCTGCGGTCGAATCGCTCCACTGCCAGTACCGGGGGGTGGTCAGCGAAAGTGACGATGTCCGCGTTGGCTACCTCGAACCCCAACGCGCCCATGAGCTTCAAGCACAGCCATTCGTTGTAGACCGACGTGCGCATATCAGCTTGCATGTTGCCGACCAAGCCCAGGGGCAGCTTGAGGATGTGCGTGGTGGGTGTGGCACCGAGCGGCTTCAACCATTTGCCCCCATGACGCAGCAAAGCAGTCTTCTCCTGCGCGCCAGCAATTGAAATGCGAAAGTCCTGCTCCTTACCTCGATGACCAAACTGGCCTGTCGTGACGGTGTTGCGCAGAAGGCTAGCCACGGCCTCCTCATTAAGGACTTCTCCGTCTATGCGGTTGAAGCCCGTTGGCTGTTCGTCAAGTGGCAGCAATTGAACGGCACCCACACAGTCCCTGCCAATGGCGGCCAGGAGGTCGAAGGTATCCTCTGAGCCAGCGGCATAGCGTTGTGCCAGGCGCTTGCGGATGACACCGCGGTCAGGCAGCAGGTTGTCAAAGAAGTGCTCGACTCGGTCGCCACGAATCGGTTCGTTGCCTACAAGTGGCAGGGGCAACGACAGTGACAACGGCCGGGCGGAACGAGACGCCAGCCAGCTATCTTCGTAGCGCAACTCCATCGGTCGGCGGGTGGCAGGAGTCCAGCGGCCCACCAGTTCGCCATTAGCCCAGATGGCCAGCGGTTGGGAACTTCCACGGCGCCCCATGACTTACCAGTCCGCCTGCTGGGAATCGGTAGCCTGCTGCTCTTCGTCGCGTGGCTGAATACTCAGCTGCAGTCCCAGCTGGTTACAGATGTCCAGGAGTTGGTCCACACTCAATGAGCCTGGCGCGAGCTCCAGCTCAGACACACGCTTTTGGCTCAGACCCATTCGTGCCCCGAGTTGCGCCTGCGTGAGCTTACGGCTCTTGCGTGTGCCTTGCAGTAGAGCCCCCAGTTGAGGGGCGGTGGCAATGGACTGGATTCTGTTGGACATGACTTACCGCTATTAGAGGTAAAAGCATATTACCGGAATAACCGGTTAAACGCAAATAGTGGTTTATCCGGTATTTGTACCAGAACACTGCGCAGCCTCTTGCGCCAAGAAGAAGGTCGAACGAGAGCGTGGCCGTGTCTCGTCGGCGAGCCCGAGATTGAAGGCTATTCAAAAACTGCGCACCGGGACACTATGGCATGTCGTCAGTGCAAGGTGGCTTCGCAATGACGGGAGCCTTCGCAGCAGGCTTGTTGTCACACGCACCTTTCACGTACACTGCGCTGGCGGTCTGGCGTTACTTTTTGGTGGCACATCAGCGTTACTTTGGGGAATTTTTCCTTGTAAATCAAAGACTTACAAGGAATCCCACCCTCTCCGCCAGTAAGCAAGCAAAAACGGGCCCTCGCGGCCCGTTTTTCATTTCTACCCATCAAACTCCCCATCGCTACCGGCGCACGAATCGCCGCCCTCGTGCAGCTCCACAAGTTGTGAGTTTCCCCCGGGAAGCTACTAAAGCGTCCGTATCAGCACGCATCGCTCGTGCATCAACCCAGCTAGGTGGTTGAGGTGATCAGGGAGGGACTGCAAAGCTCATTCAGCGGGCCTGCTTGAGGCCACGCCGGTTCCAGATTGCTCAATTTCCACAAGGCCTGGGCTCAGGCACCCGTTTGGCAACGGGCGTGGGCTTGTTTCAGACCTTGTTGAGCCGCTTTGGCGGCTTGAGGGCGCACCTATTCTGCACAGCGGAGCAATCTTGTTTTTTGAAAGCCAAAGCGGAAGAGTCAATAGTCGCTAGTGGCTCTGTGGATCGCAACCCATGGCCAAGGACCGCTTCGCTGCGTTTTCCCTGCCGCTTTAACGGCCCACCAGCGCTGGCAGATAGACCTGGCAGAACTCCGGGGGCAGGCGCCGTGGCTTGCCGTTGCCGACCTCGATGCAGACCAGGTCCCAGCGGCCGCGCAGGATGGTGGCCTGGTCGCTGTTGCGCACAATCTGGAAGCGCCGCTCCATGGTCAGTTTGCCGTCGCTGGCGGTGATCCAGGTGCCCAGGGTGAGTGCTTCATCCTGCAGCGAAGGCAGCACGTAATCGTATTCGGCCTTGCGGATCGCCATGGCGCGGTCCAGGCGCAGGTAGTCCGCCATGCCCAGGCCCAGGGCCTCGGAGTGGGCCCAGCCCACTTTTTCGCACCACTGCACGTACACCGCGTTGTTGGTGTGGTTCAGGCCGTCGATGTCTTGCGCGCACGGCGTGACGGGCAGGGTAAAGGGGTGCGGGAAGTCCCATTGCATGGCGCTGATTGTCGCTGCGGGGCGGGCTTCTATCGTGTCAAACGTTTGACAGTCGGCCGCCCTGCAGCGGCAGGGGGGTTAAGCGGCAGCGGCGTCGGCCAGTACCTGCAGCGCGGCGCTCACATCGGTGGGCGTCACGCCCTCCACCGGGGCCAGCCGTGCACCCAGGGCCTGCAATGCATCAGGGCTGCGCTGCAATTGCGCAATGGCCTGCCCGGCTTCCTTGGGGGCATCGAAGCCCGTGCTTTGCAGCAGCAGGCGCCCGTTGGCATCGACGAACTTGAAATAGAACTTGCCGTCCTTCTCGCGGTATTGCTTGAAGCTGGGCAGGGCTGTCTTCGTGGCCTTGGCCGCTTTGGCGCTGCTGGCTTGCACCAGGCTGCGCAGGCCCACGGCCGAGCGCAGTTCGCGGATAAAGGGGGTCGCTATCTGGCGTGCACGCTCGGCGCCTGCCAGCAGCGTCTGTTCGATGCGCGCGGGGTCGTTGATGAGCGCCTCGTACTGCGCACGCATCGGGGCAATCACCTGGTCCACCCGTTCGAGCAGCACCTGCTTGGCCTCACCCCAGGCAATGCCATCGGCGTACTGCTGGCGCAGTGCGGCGGTTTCTTCGGGCGTGGCAAAGGCCTGGTAGATCTGGAACAGGGCCGAGCCCTCGACTTCCTTGGGCTCGCCCGGCGCGCGCGAGTCGGTGACGATGCCGCCAATGAGCTTTTGCAGTAGCGCCCGGCTGGAAAACAGCGGGATGGTGTTGTCGTAGCTCTTGCTCATCTTGCGGCCGTCCAGCCCGGGCAGGGTGGCCACGTGGTCGTCGATCACCGCTTCGGGCAGCACAAAGTGCTCGCCGTACAGGTGGTTGAAGCTTGCGCCCATGTCGCGCGCCATCTCGATGTGCTGCACCTGGTCGCGCCCCACGGGCACCTTGTGCGCCTTGAACATCAAAATGTCGGCGGCCATCAGCACCGGGTACATGAACAGGCCTGCGGTCACGCCGTCGTCGCTCTCGCGGCCCGCTTCGTGGTTCTTGTCCACGCTGGCCTTGTAGGCATGGGCGCGGTTGAGCAGGCCCTTGCCGGTCACGCAGGTCAGCAGCCAGGTGAGTTCGGGGATTTCGGGGATGTCCGACTGGCGGTAGAACGTCACCTTCTCGGGATCAAGCCCCGCCGCCAGCCAGCTGGCCGCGATCTCCAGCGTGGAGCGCTGGATGCGCACCGGGTCTTCGCACTTGATGAGTGCGTGGTAGTCGGCCAGGAAGTAAAAGCTTTGCACGCCAGGGCGCAGGCTGGCCGCCACCGAGGGGCGGATGGATCCGACGAAGTTGCCCAGGTGGGGCGTGCCCGTGGTGGTGATGCCGGTGAGAAAGCGCGTGATGCTCATGGAAACGAAAGCTGCAGAAAGAGAAGAAAGGTGTCAGCGCAGGAGTGCGGTCAGGGGCATGATCAGCAGGTTGATGGCGCTGTAGCCCAGGCTCATCAGGGGGCGCAGCCACAGCGTGCCCACCACCCCGGCAATGACCAGGCCCATCACGATGAAGAAGCCCCAGGGCTCGATGCGCGAGACCATGTGGGCCTGCTTCCAGGGCAGCAGGCCGACCAGAATGCGCCCACCATCGAGCGGCGGCAGCGGAAACAGGTTGAAGGCCCACATCACCAGGTTGACCAGCACCCCGGCGCGCGCCATTTCCATGAAGAAGCGCTCATCCACGCCCATGCCTACCAGCACCACCAGGAAAACGGCCCACAGCACGGCCTGTACAAAGTTGGACGCCGGCCCTGCGAGCGCCACCCACACCATGTGCTGCTTGGGGTTGCGCAGGTTGCCGAAATTGACCGGCACGGGCTTGGCATAGCCGAACAGGAAGGCGCCCGAGGTGGCAAAGTACAGCAGCAGCGGCATCAGAATGGTGCCGACCGGGTCGATGTGCTTGAGCGGGTTGAGGGTGATGCGCCCCATCTGGTAGGCGGTGTTGTCGCCAAAGTGGCGCGCCGCATAGCCATGGGCCGCCTCGTGCACGGTGATGGCAAACAGCACCGGCAGGGCGTAGATCAGAACGGTTTGGATGAGATTGGAGATGTCCACCCGCCGATTGTCTCAGACCCGCAGCAGTTTCCGTTCCGTGGTGCGGTCATAGCCCCAGCGCGTGCAGGCTGCCGCGCCCGGTGCGCACCACCTCGGGGTCGCCGCCGTTGCCCATGGGCGTGAGGTCGATCACCGTGGTGGGGGCCGAGGGACAGGCGCCAGCGTCCACCACGGCGGCCAGGGCATGTTCAAACTGTTCGCGGATTTCCTGTGCGTCGTTGAGCGGTTCGGTCTCACCGGGCGGAATGAGGGTGGTCGCCAGCAGCGGCGCGCCATGCAGGGCCAGCAGTTCCTGCAGTACCTTGTGTGCAGGCACCCGCAGGCCGATGGTCTTGCGCGAGGGGTGGCTCACGCGGCGGGGCACTTCCTTGGTCGCTTCCAGGAGGAAGGTGTAGGCGCCGGGCGTGGCCAGCTTGAGCAGGCGGTACTGGCGGTTGTCCACGCGCGCGTAGCTTGACAGTTCTGACAGGTCGCGGCACAGCAGGGTGAGGTGGTGCTTGTCGTCCACCTGGCGGATGCGGCGCAGCAGATCGGCGGCGTTTTTGTCGTCCAGGTGGCACACCAGGGCGTAGCTCGAGTCGGTGGGCACGGCTACCACGCCGCCTTTTTGCAGCAGGGCAGCGGCCTGCTTGAGCAGGCGCGGCTGGGGGTTTTCCGGGTGAACTTCGAAATGCTGGGCCATGCGCGAAGGTCAGTGGGCGGGCTGGATGCGCTCAGACAGCAAATCCCAGACCGGCTGGAGGTGGGCGGGCAGCGGGGGCAGCGTGCCCAGGTCGGTATGCGATTCGTCGGGGCTGTGGAAATCGCTGCCGCGCGAGGCGGCCAGGCCAAATTCCTGTGCCATGGCGGCATAGCTCACGGCTTCGGCCGCCGAGTGGCTGCCCGTGACCACTTCCACCGCCTGGCCCCCATGCTGCTTGAATTCGGAGAACAGTGCGAACTCCTCGTTGGCGCTCAGGCGGTAGCGCGCGGGGTGGGCAATCACGGCCGCGCCGCCCGCCTGGGTAATCCAATGCACGGCATCGCCCAGGCTGGCCCAGCGGTGCGGTACAAAACCGGGCTTACCTTCGATGAGGTATTTGCGGAACACCTCGTTGGTGTCCTTGCAGACGCCTGCCTCCACCAGGAAACGCGCAAAGTGCGTGCGCGAGATGAGTTCCGGGTTTCCCACGAAGTGCAGGGCCCCTTCATAGGCCCCGGCAATGCCTGCCTTGGCCAGTTGATCGGCCATCTCGCGGGCACGTTCGCCGCGCCCCCCACGGGTGCGCTCCAGCCCCAGCACCAGCGCGGCGTTGCTGGCGTCAAAGCCCAGGCCCACGATATGCACCGTGGTGTGGGCAAAGGTGACCGAGATTTCCACGCCGGTGAGGTAGGCCATGCCTTGCGCCTGTGCGGCGGCGGCGGCCCGCTGCTGTCCACCCACTTCGTCGTGGTCGGTCAGGGCCCACAGGTCCACCCCGTTGGCCCGCGCCCGGGCCGCCAGAACCTCGGGTGTGAGGGTGCCGTCGGAGACCACGGAGTGGCAGTGCAGGTCGGGGTTGGTGTAGGTAGTCACTTCTTCATTCTACGGGTTTGTCCCGGTGGACGGAGTGCCGCGCAGGCACTGCCGCATGAGAGCATGGTCATCGGGATGTCACCGAATGCTTCCCTCGCTGGATTTGTGCGACATTTCCCAAGTTATCGGAATTTTTTTGGAAAAAAACATGCAACTCGACAATATCAGCGTCTCGCGCAAGCTGTGGGGGGCCTTTCTGGTGCTGATGCTTGCCATGTTGGTGATCTCCGGATTCCAGCAGTACCGTGCCAACAATTCCATGGCGAGCGCCATGGGCGATGTGATCGACATCGAAGAACGCATTTCCATGGCCCTGCGCTGGCGCGGCGGTACGGAGACAGCCGTCAACATGGTCATGGGCGCTGCAGTGACTTCGGACTCGGTGCTGGCAGAGCAGTACAACGCGAAGGTGAAGGCCATCATTGGGGACATCACCAAGATCCAGGAAAAGATCGTGGCCGAGGCGACAGCGCCTGAAGAGAAGGCGGCGATTGACAAAGTGCTTTCGGCGCGCAAGGCGGTTCTGGCCGCCACGGCCAAGACCTGGGAGCTCAAGGGGGCTGGAGACGTGGTGGCCACGCAGAGCTTTGCCGATGAGCAGTTCACCCCGTTGATCTCCACCTACCTCAAGGCTCAGGATGATTTCGTCACGGTGCTGCAAAAACACCGTGACGTGGTGCGTGCCGCAGCCAACGACCAGCGGACCTCGTATGCCATCCAGAGCCTGGTGGCTGCCGTCGTGCTGATGGCCTTCTTTTTGCTGCTGGCCTGGAAACTGGTGCACTCCATCACGGTGCCGCTGGACCAGGCGGTGGCTTTGGCCGATGCCATTGCGGCGGGAGATCTCACGCGCGACCTGCAGTCCGAGCGCAAGGACGAACTGGGCCACATGCTGCGCTCGCTCTCGGCCATGGCGGAGCGGCTGCGCGGTGTGGTGGGTGAGGTGCGTATCGGGGTCGATGCGGTGTCTTCTGCCTCGGTGGAAATCGCCAACGGCAACCATGACCTTTCGGCCCGCACGGAACAGACCGCCTCGAACCTGGAGCAGACCGCCGCCAGCATGGAAGAGCTGACCGCCACCGTCACCCAGTCGGCCGATACAGCCCGCCAGGCCAACCAGCTGGCAGGCACCGCCGCCCAGGCAGCGGCGCGCGGCGGCCAGGTGGTGGGCCAGGTGGTGGCGAGCATGCAGGAGATCACCCACAGCTCGCGCAAGATTGCCGACATCATCGGGGTCATCGACAGCATTGCCTTCCAGACCAATATCCTGGCGCTCAATGCCGCCGTGGAAGCCGCCCGCGCCGGGGAGCAGGGCCGGGGCTTTGCCGTGGTGGCCAGCGAGGTGCGCAATCTGGCCGGGCGAAGCGCCGAGGCCGCCAAGGAAATCAAGGCGCTCATCAGCGCTTCGGTGGACAACGTGGAAACCGGCTCCCAGCAGGTGGCCGAGGCCGGGCAGAGCATGACCGAGATCGTGGCCAGCGTGCAGCGCGTGAGCGACCTGATTGGCGAGATCACGGCTTCGTCCACCGAGCAGCGCGATGGCATCGCGCAGGTCAACCAGGCCGTGACGCACCTCGACCAGATGACCCAGCAGAATGCCGCGCTGGTGGAAGAGTCCACGGCGGCTGCGGCATCGATGCGCGATCAGGCGCAGCATCTGGCCGATGTGATTGCCGTGTTCAACGTGGGTGCCATGCCGACCCGTGCACCGGCCGCGCCGCGGCGTGCTGCGCCCCCTGCGCCCCCTGCGCCTCCGGCAGCGAAGGTGGTGGCGTCCTCGGCGCCACGGCAGGTGGCTGCCCCGGCGCGTACGGCCAAGCCTGCGGTGGCGGGCCCCGCCAAAAAGGCGGCCGCACCAGCCCCTGCTCCCCGCATTGCCGCAACGCCACCCGCGCGCAAGGTGGCCCCAGGCGGGGATGACGACTGGGAAAGCTTCTGACCTTGCTGCGCCCACGGGAGCCTGCAGGGCTGCGTATCTGCAGGCTCCCTATTTTTGCTATTTAATTAATAGCTATAAGCGCTTTATGGGTAAGCGCTTGAGCCATTTTTTGCATTGATTTTTGGGGATGTGCCCGTGGGCGCTGGAGGCGCCGCCGCTTCTACAATCGGCGCCCCGCACTTTTCTTTGCCTGCCATGTCCTTGCCCTCTTCCAGTCCTGTTGCGCTGCGTCCCCTGCCTTCCCTGATCTTTGCCAGCCGTTGGCTGCAATTGCCGCTGTACCTGGGGCTGATCGCTGCCCAGGCCGTGTACGTGTTCCATTTCTGGGTGGAACTGGTGCACCTGCTGGAGGCCGCCTTTGGCAACGAGAAGGCCCTGCAGGCCCTGATCACCAGCATTGGCTACAAGACCGATGTGCAGATCACCAGCCTGAACGAGACCATCATCATGCTGGTGGTGCTGGCGCTGATCGATGTGGTGATGATCTCCAACCTGCTCATCATGGTGATCGTGGGCGGCTATGAAACCTTTGTCAGCCGCATGAACCTGGAAAGCCACCCCGACCAGCCGGAATGGCTCAGCCATGTGAATGCCTCGGTGCTCAAGGTCAAGCTGGCCATGGCCATCATCGGCATCAGCTCCATCCACCTGCTCAAGACCTTCATCAACGCGGGCAACTACGACATCAAGGTGCTGATGTGGCAGACCATCATCCATGTGGTCTTCCTGATGAGCGCATTGGCCATTGCACTGACGGATCGCCTGCTCAGCGCCACGCACGCGGCGGCCAAGGCCGGCCACTGAGCGCCAGCATCTGAGTCTCTGTTTTCCTCCGGCCTGGGCTTTACCAGCGGGGCCCGATATTGGCGCGGTTCAGGCCAGCGGCCGCCGCGCAGTGCCACAGGGGGGTCATGTCCATTGCGCCCCCTCCACCAGAAACTGCACCTTGCGCTCGCCTTTCCACTCGTTCACGTCGAGGCGGAAAGCCAGCAGCACGCGGCTGGGCAGGGGATCGGTGTGGCCGAACCAGATGCCGTCCACCGGTGTGCCCTGGTGGCGCAGCTTGAGTGAGAGGTGGCGCTCGCCCACCAGGCGCTGGCTCAGCACCTCGACCTCCTCGCTGAAGGTGGGTGCGGCAAAACCCTGGCCCCAGACCTCGCGGTGCAGTGTGTCCACCAGGTCGGTGCGGCGGTATTCGGGCGCCAGGGGGCCGTCGGTCTCCAGCCGGCGTGTGAGGGTGGCGGCGTCCAGCCATTCGCGGGCTACCTGGGCCAGCGCCTGCTCGAACACTTCGAACTGGGCTTCGGGCACGGTGCAGCCGGCCGCCATGGCGTGGCCGCCAAAGCGCAGCAGCACGCCGGGGTGGCGCTTGGCCACCAGGTCGAGCGCGTCGCGCAAATGGAAGCCGGGGATGGAGCGGCCCGATCCCTTGAGTTCGTGCGCCTTGCCCGGTGCGCCGCTGGCGGCAAAGACGAAAGTGGGGCGGTGCAGCTTGTCTTTGATGCGGCTGGCCACGATGCCGACCACGCCTTCGTGAAAATCGGGGTCGAACACGCTGATGGCGGGCGGCGGCTCGGCGCCTTCCTCGATCAGGTTTTCGGCCATCAGCTGGGCCTGCTCGCGCATGCCGGTTTCGATCTCGCGGCGCTCGCGGTTGATGGCGTCGAGCTGGTGCGCCAGGTGGTCGGCGCGCGCGGCATCGTCGGTCAGCAGGCATTCGATGCCCAGCGTCATGTCGGCCAGGCGCCCCGCCGCGTTGATGCGCGGCCCTAGCGCAAAGCCGAAGTCGAAGGTGGCGGCCATGGCGGGCTGGCGCCCGGCCACGCGCAGCAGCGCCGCGATGCCTGCAGGCATCTGACCGGCGCGGATGCGCTTCAAGCCCTGCGCCACCAGGCGGCGGTTGTTGGTGTCCAGGCGCACCACATCGGCCACGGTGCCCAGGGCGACCAGCGGCAGCAGCGGGTCGAGCTTGGGTTGGCTGGCCATGTCAAAAAGGCCGCGCGCGCGCAGCTCGGAGCGCAGCGCCAGCAGCACATAGAAAATCACGCCCACACCGGCCATGGATTTGCTCTCGAAGGTGCAGCCGGGCTGGTTGGGGTTGACGATGGCGTCGGCCTGGGGCAGCTCGGCGCCGGGCAGGTGGTGGTCGGTCACGATCACCGTCAGGCCCAGTGCCCGGGCCTCGGCCACGCCGTCAACGCTGGCAATGCCGTTGTCCACGGTGATGAGCACGTCGGCGCCTTGCTCCTTCACGCGCCGCGAGATCGGTGGCGTCAGGCCGTAGCCATCGGCCACGCGGTCGGGCACCAGGTAGTCCACATGGCGGGCGCCCAGCAGGCGCAGGCCGCGCACGGCCACGGCGCAGGCGGTGGCGCCGTCGCAGTCGTAGTCGGCCACGATGCATAGGCGGCGGTCTTGCGCCAGGGCGTCTGCCAGCAGGCGGGCGGCAGCCTGCACCCCCTGCAGGCCCGCCGGGGGCAGCAGGCGGGCCAGGCCATCGTCCAGTTCGTCGCGGGTGGTCACGCCGCGTGCGGCGTACAGGCGCGCCAGCAAGGGGTGAATGCCCGCTTGCTCCAGCGCCCAGGCGGCGCGGGGCGGGATGTCTCTGGCAATGATTTTCATAGCTGCTCGCGCACGTCTGCAAAGCGCTGGGGCCTGAAAAACCGTTGAATTCTCTGGCCCACCGTGCGTGGCGCCGTATGCCAGGCCAGCGTGCTGCGGTCGCCGCACAGCGTGAGCTGGGCCGCGCCGCCACGGGCGACATGGGCATCGAGGCGGGCCAGGGCGCCCGCATCCAGCGCCTGCCAGGCGCTGGTCCAGGCGGCCCAGTCCTCGCGCAGCGCGGCGTCCTGCAATCCCGCCTCGACCACGGGGACAGGGCCGGTGGGCGCCGGGGCGTGGTCCAGCCGCCCGGCGCCATGCAGCCAGAAAGCGTTGACGGGGCGCTGGCGTGCGGCCTCGCGCTCGTCGTTGAAAGGGTGGGTATAGAGCAGCATCTGCATCTCGCTGTGCAGGCGCTGCAGGGGGTGGTTTTTGTGCGAACCGGGCAGCCAGTGCGAGACATCGCGGCGCAGTACGCGTTCGGGCGAGGCCGTGGGCAGGTCGGCCAGCAGTTCGCCCTGCGCCAGCCAGCGGGTCGGCTGGTCGTAGCGCAGGGTGATGCCGTCGCCCTCGAACCACGGCGCCATGATGGCCAGCAGCGCACGCGATGCTTCTTCGCTCAGCCCCAGCTCGGCCGGGTCGTCCAGCGTGACATGGTCGGTGCGCACCTGCCAGTGGCAGGGCGTGACAAAGGCCCAGGCGCTGTGCGCGGCCTCCTGCACGCGGCCCTGCTGGTGCAGGTGCCACGCAGCCCAGGGAATGCGGCCCGCGCCGCCCGGCAGGCCCAGCGCCCGGGCCAGGGCGCGTTCGTGCGGGGCCGAAAGGGTCTCGTCGTCGCCCACGTCGCCCTCCAGCGGTACCAGGCGGGCGATGAGCCGGTCCAGGTGCGCCAGCTGCAACCCCTGCAGGGCCTGCTGGCCGCCGGGTGAGGAACAGGCGGCGTAGGGGATGAGCAAATGGAGGATGTCTGACATGCCGGGTATTTTGCGGGATGCCACAATCGCGCACTCATGCAAATCCCTTACGAACTGGCCCTGGGCTGGCGCTACACCCGCGCCGGGCGCGCCACGCGGCGCAATGGCTTCATCTCGTTCATCTCGGGCGTGTCCATGCTGGGCATCGCGCTGGGGGTGGCGGCGCTCATCATCGTGCTGTCGGTGATGAACGGTTTTCAGAAAGAAGTGCGTGACCGCATGCTCAGCGTGGTCTCGCACATCGAAATTTTTGCGCCTGGTGGCGCGGCCATGGCCGATCCGAACCTCACCCTGCAGGAAGCGCGGCGCAACCCGCAGGTGGTGGGTGCGGCGCCGTTCGTGTCTGCCCAGGCCCTGCTGGCGCGCGGCGAGGACATGAAGGGTGCGCTGGTGCGCGGTATCGATCCGGCGCTGGAGCCCGAGGTGACCGACCTGGTGGCGGGCAGCCAGGGGGAGGTGCTGCGCCAACTGGTGCCGGGCGAGTTCCGTGTGGTGCTGGGCGGTGAGCTGGCGCGCATGCTGGGCGTGCGCACGGGCGATGTGGTTACGCTGATCGCCCCGGCGGGCCAGGTCACACCGGCCGGTGTGGTGCCCCGCATCAAGCAGATGACGGTGGTCGGCACCTTTGATTCGGGCCACTACGAATACGATTCGACCCTGGTGCTGCTGCACCACGAGGATGCGCAGCGCATCTTTCGCCTCGAAGGCCCCACCGGCATCCGCCTGAAACTGCGCGACCTGCACCAGGCGCGCACCGTGGCGCAGGAGCTGGCCTCCAGCCTGAGTGGCGACCTGCTGATCCGTGACTGGACGCAGCAGAACCGCACCTGGTTCGCCGCCGTGCAACTCGAGAAACGCATGATGTTCATCATCCTCACGCTCATCGTGGCGGTGGCGGCGTTCAACCTGGTCTCCACTTTGGTGATGACGGTGCAGGACAAGCGCGCCGACATTGCCATCCTGCGCACCCTGGGCGCCAGCCCGCGCAGCATCATGGGCATTTTCGTGGTGCAGGGCGCCATGGTGGGCGTGATCGGCACGCTGGCGGGGCTGCTGCTGGGCCTGTCCATCGCGGTCAACATCGACGTGATCGTGCCGGCCATCGAGCGGCTGCTCAGCGCCAGCTTCCTGCCCAAAGATATCTACCTCATCAGCCGCATGCCCAGCGACCCGCAGAGCGCCGACATCGTGCCCATCGGCGTGATCTCGCTGGTGCTGTCCTTCGTGGCCACGCTGTACCCCAGCTGGCGTGCCAGCCGCGTCAACCCCGCCGAGGCATTGCGCTATGAGTAATATAGCTAGTGACGCTTATCCAGTAAGCGATGGAGGCCAAAAATCTTTCAAAAACGAGGTGGTACTCCAGGCCCGGGGCCTGACCAAGCGCTTCACGGAAGGGCGCCTTGATGTGGCCGTGCTGCAGGGTGTGGACCTGGACGTGCGCGCAGGCGAGACGCTGGCCATTGTGGGCGCCTCGGGTTCGGGCAAGAGCACGCTCTTGCACCTGATGGGCGCGCTCGATGCGCCCACGTCGGGCAGCGTGCAACTGCACGGCCAGGACCTGGCACAGCGGTCGGCGGCCGAGCAGGGGCGGCTGCGCAACGAGCACCTGGGCTTTGTCTACCAGTTCCACCACCTGCTGCCCGAGTTCAGCGCGCTCGACAACGTCGCCATGCCGCTGCGCATCCGCCGCCTGCCCTACGCCGAATGCACACGCCAGGCCGAAGCCATGCTGGCCCATGTGGGGCTGGCGGGCCGCGTGCAGCACCGCCCGGCCGAACTTTCGGGCGGTGAGCGCCAGCGCGTGGCCATTGCGCGGGCCCTTGTCACCAAGCCTGCCTGCGTGCTGGCCGATGAGCCCACCGGCAACCTCGACCGTTCCACGGCCGAGGGCGTGTTCCAGCACATGCTGCAGCTGGCGCGCGAGCAGGGCACGGCGTTTGTGATGGTGACGCACGACGAAACCCTGGCAGCGCGCTGCGACCGGGTGCTGCGCCTGGTGGCGGGTCGGCTTCAGGAAGCTGCCGATTGATCAACGCGACCCGTGGGGGCACATGCAGCCCACGGTTTTCCGCTGCTGCCACGATGCCGATGGAATTGATCACCAGTGAACAGGTGCTGCACGAGCGCATCGCCGTTTCTGCGTTGCTGGTGCTGTTTGGCGGTGCCCACTGCGGTGTGTGCCAGGCGATCCGACCGCGCATTGAAAGCATGGTGGCGCAATCGTTTCCGCAGGTGGCTATGGCCTACATCGACTGCGCGCAGGCGCCCGCCGTGTGCGCGCAGCAAGGCGTTTTCAGTCTGCCGGTGTTGCGCTTCTATTTGGGCGGGCAGCTGGTGCTGGAGCGTGGGCGCAGCTTCAGCCTGCAGGAGATGGAGGCGGAGATGGAGCGGTTGTGGGGTGTGTTCTCTTTTTGAGCTTTTGGGGGGGCGAAGGGCGGAGGCCGGGACTCGCCCCGGCGGGCGACCTCCTTTCTTGTGCGCGACAAGAAAGGAGGCAAAGAAACGCGCCCCACAGTCTGCGACCCCTTCGCGCTGCGAAGGGGCAAACCTGCGCCGGTGTGCTTGCGGGGTGCGCCGCATAACTCACTGCGCGCCTGCGGCGCTCCGTTCGAACAAATGCGGCGAGTCAGATCACGAAGCGGGCGTGTCCTTCGGCACACCCGCCACCCCGCAAGCACCCCGCCACAGGCGCAGCCAGAAGGGGGTTGGAAGCCTGACACGGGCCATCGCTGCGCTCGGCCCCGGGTTCGCAGGCGCAAGCGCCACGCGCTGGCAAGCCAAGCCGAGCGCAGCGATGGCCCGTGGGGATGTTCGATCCCCGGGTTCCCTTCAGGATGTGCCGAGGAGCGCAGCGGCCAGCGGATCAGGGCTCGCGATTGTCTGAGCGCCGCAGGCGCGAGTTCGAGCGAGGCCCCGCCAGCACCAAGCACCGCAGGTTGCCCGCAGCGCAGCGCAGGGGACGCAGACAGCAGGGTCGCCTTTCTTTTGGGTACTTTTCTTTGGCGAAGCAAAGAACAAGTACCTCGCCCGCCGGGGCGAGACCCGGCCTCCGCCCTCAGCAAAGCGCACAGTCACCACAAGGCCCTGTATGGGATCATCCCCCCCATGTCCCTCTGGATCGACACCCACTGCCACCTCGACGCCCCCGAGTTTGCGCATGACGCAGACGCTGTGCGTGCCCAGGCCCGCGCCGCCGGCGTGCAGCATCTCGTCCTTCCAGCCGTGCAGGTCGCACATGCCGAAGCCGTGCGCAGCCTGGCCCACCGCCATGGCGACAGCTACGCCCTGGGCATCCACCCGCTCTACACCCCGCAGGCGGCGGATGACGATCTGGCGCGCCTGGCGCAGCGGCTGGATCAGCACCGCGACGACCCGCACCTCGTCGCCGTGGGCGAAATCGGCCTGGACTTCTTTGTGCCGGGGTTGGACGCAGAGCGCCAAGCGTATTTCTACCGCCAGCAACTGCAACTGGCGCGCCGTTTTGATCTGCCGGTGATCCTGCATGTGCGCCGCTCGGCCGACCCGTTGCTCAAAGGCCTGCGCGAAGTGCCGGTGCAAGGTGGTATTGCACACGCCTTCAACGGCAGCTTGCAGCAGGCGCGCGCCTTCATTGCGCTGGGCTTCAAACTGGGCTTTGGCGGCGCGTTGACCTACGAGCGTGCGCTGCAGTTGCGCCGCCTGGCCACCGACCTGCCGATCGATGCGCTGGTGCTGGAGACCGATGCACCCGACATGCCGCCGCACTGGCTCTACCGCACCGCCGCCGAGCGGGCCGCAGGCGCCGCGCAGGGGCGCAACACCCCTGCTGAGCTGCCGCGCATTGCCCAGGTGCTGGCCGACCTGCGCGGTGTGCCGCTGGCAGAACTGGCGCGCCAGACGCACACGAATGCGCTGCAGGCCTTGCCCCGTCTGCAGGGGCGCACAAAAAAATGAGAGAAAATGCCGTTCAACGCTCTACTATCAAGCGCAATTAGCTATTGAATTGATAGTAAATGTAACTTGCGTCAGCCGCGCCGAAAGCCGTATCTCATGATCCACCCAGCGACACCCTTGCCAGCGCCCCCAGGGCGGCTGGTGGGTTTGCCGCCGGTGGTGGGCGTGGGCACGGTGGTGCTGGTGCTGGGCAGCTTTCCAGGGGCAGCATCGCTGCGGGCGCAGCAGTACTACGCGCATCCGCAGAACCATTTCTGGCGCATTCTGCAGGCGCTGTGGCCGCAGCACCCGCTGCCCGGGCCGCAGGACTATGCGGCGCGCTGCGCCTGGCTGCTGGCGCGCGGCCTGGGCTTGTGGGACGTGTATGGCGCCTGCGAGCGCGAGGGCAGCCTCGACGCCCGCATCCGCAATGCCGAGGTGAATGACTTTGCCCTCCTGCACGCGCGCTGCCCCCGGCTGGCTGCCATCGCCCACAATGGCGGTGAGAGCTATCGGCATGCGCGTGCCACGGCGGCGCTGGGCGTGCCGGTGTGCAAGCTGCCGTCCACCAGCCCGGCCAACGCCGCGTGGAGCTTTGAGCGCAAGCGCGCGGCGTGGGGCGAGGCCCTGGCCGCGCAAGGACTCCTTTGAAGAAAACCGAATGGCACGCAAGAAAACCACCACCGGCGAACTGCCCGAAGTCAGCGTCTCAGACGACGGCGAGGTGCGCCACCTGCACCTGGGAACACCCTGGATCCAGGGCTCCATGCGCATCGATGCCCCTTTTGATCTGGAGCTGGAATACATCCAGCGCATGATGGCCTGGCTGCTGTTCATGGAGCCCGCCAGCGTGGGCCAGCGCCACGCCATGCAGCTGGGCCTGGGGGCCGGGGCCATTACCAAGTTCTGCCACAAGAAGCTGCGCCTGTGCGCCACTGCCATCGAACTCAACCCGCAGGTGCTGGCCGTGTGCCGCGCCTGGTTCAAGCTGCCGCCCGACGGCCCCAAGCTGCGCGTGGTGCTGGCCGATGCGGCGCAGGAGATTCGCAACCCCATGTGGCGGGGCACCGTGGATGCGCTGGCCGTGGATTTGTATGACCACGAAGCCGCAGCACCCGTGCTCGACAGCGCCGACTTCTATGCCGATTGCCGCGCCCTGCTGAGCGAGGATGGCTGCATGACGGTCAACCTGTTCGGCCGCTCGTCCAGTTTTGCGCAGAGCGTCGAAAAGATGGCCGCAGCCTTCGGTGAGGATGCGCTGTGGGCCTTCAAGCCCACGCGCGAAGGCAACACCGTGGTACTGGCGCAGCGCACGCCCACCCGCTTCAAGCGCGGTGAACTGGCCGCACGTTGTGAAGACCTGCACCAGCGCTGGGGCCTGCCCACCGCCAAATGGGTGCGCGGCTTCAAGCCCCTGGCGGCCTGACCGCGGCGCTGCCATACTGCACGAGAGAGCACACACATGACACACCACTCCACCACCCTTGCGTCCCCCCGCCATGCGTCCAGTCTGGCACCTGTGGGTCCGCTGGACTGGCGCCGCATCGTCGAATGGCTCAGCGCCGATGGTGTGGTCTCTGCCGAGGAAGCGCAGCGCACCATTGCACGCTGCTCGCAGGCCGAGAGCGCCCAGCACCCGCTGGTGCGTCTGGCCAACGTGGCCATGGTGCGCCAGAGCGACGGCAAGCCGCTGGATATCGAGGAGCTGACCGAATTCCTGGCCCAGCGCTGCGATCTGCCGTACCTGCGCATCGACCCCCTCAAGGTCGATGTGGGCAAGGTGGCCGACACCATGAGCGCCACCTATGCCGAGCGGCACAAGGTGCTGCCGGTGCAGGTGACGGCCAAGGAGGTGATCGTGGCCACGGCCGAACCCTTCATCACCGACTGGGTGGCCGAGGTGGAGCGCCAGGCCAAGCGCCCGGTGCGCCGTGTCGTGGCCAATCCGCTGGACATCCACCGCTTTACGGCCGAGTTCTTTGCCCTGGCCAAGTCGGTGCGCAATGCACAGAAAGCCGGGGGCAATGCGGTCACCAGCAACTTCGAGCAGCTGGTCGAGCTGGGCAAGACCAACAAGCAGCTCGACGCCAACGACCAGGGCGTCGTCAAGGTGGTGGACTGGCTCTGGCAATACGCGTTTGACCAGCGTGCCAGCGACATCCACCTCGAACCCCGGCGTGAGCAGGGCGTGATCCGCTTCCGCATCGATGGTGTGCTGCACCCGGTCTACCAGATGCCGCTGGGCGTGATGAGCGCCATGGTGGCGCGTGTCAAACTCCTGGGCCGCATGGACGTGGTGGAAAAGCGCCGCCCGCAGGACGGCCGCATCAAGACGCGCAACCAGCGCGGCGACGAGGTGGAAATGCGCCTGGCCACGCTGCCCACGGCCTTTGGCGAGAAGATGGTGATGCGGATCTTCGACCCCGACACGGCCGTCAAGGACCTGGATGCGCTGGGCTTTGCGCAGCATGACGCGCAGCGCTGGGAAGAACTCATCAAGCGCCCCTACGGCATCATTCTGGTCACCGGGCCCACGGGCTCGGGCAAGACCACCACGCTGTATTCCACGCTCAAGCGCGTGGCCACCGAGGAGGTCAACGTCAGCACCGTGGAAGACCCGATCGAAATGATCGAGCCCAGCTTCAACCAGACGCAGGTGCAGCCCCAGCTCGATTTCAGCTTTGCCGAGGGCGTGCGCGCCCTCATGCGCCAGGACCCGGACATCATCATGGTGGGCGAGATCCGCGACCTGGAAACCGCCGAAATGGCCGTGCAGGCCGCACTCACCGGTCACCTGGTGTTCAGCACACTGCATACCAACGATGCGCCCTCGGCCGTCACGCGCCTGATGGAGCTGGGTGTGCCGTCCTACCTGATCAATGCCACGCTGCTGGGCGTGCTGGCCCAGCGGCTGGTGCGCACGCTGTGCAAGGAGTGCAAGCAGCCCGACGAGGAGGCGTCGCAGGAGGCGCTCGCCCAGGCGGTCAAGCCCTGGAAGCTCAGCGGCAGTTTCCACCCCTACAAGCCCGTGGGGTGCGTCGATTGCCGCATGACGGGGTTCCGCGGGCGCATGGGCCTGTATGAGCTGCTCACCGTGACCGAGGCACTCAAGGCCGGTATCAACAAGGAGCCGTCGATGGATGCGCTGCGCCGCCAGGCGGTCAAGGACGGCATGCGCCCCCTGCGCATGGCGGGGGCCCTGCGCGTGGCGCAAGGCATGACCACGCTGGAAGAAGTGGTGGCGGCCACCCCGCCGCCGCAATAACGGCGCACACACGCCCAGGCTACTCCGGTCCCCCGCAGCGTTCGTCGCTGTGATGGCCCCTCTTCTGCCACCAAAGGTTTTTCTTCGATGCTCTCCGCGCTTCCCCCTGCGCAGCACCCCCAGCGGGCACAGCTGCATAACGAGGTCCATGCCCGTCCGCCCGAGGCCATCAGCGCGCCCGTGGCCAGCACGCACATCGTGATGCTGGCCGATGCGGCGGGGCGTGAAACCAGCCGCGCCCATGTGGCGGCGCTGCTGCGCAACCACCACCAGGCCCTGCCCGACGCGCAGACCACGCACCTGCGCGTGGACCTGGGGGCCTACCGCCTGCGCTGGGAGATGCACACCGAGTTTGTCAGCTGGACATTCACCGTGCCGCTGCAGACCGAGGGCTTTGGCGAGCGCGAGCCCGTGGGCGCCTTGAGCGCCGTGCCGCGCGACTGGCTGGCGCAGTTGCCGGGCCAGTGCCTGTGCAGCCTGAACCTGTGGGTGCTGCCCACCAAGGAGTTTGGCTCGGGCTCGCTGGTGCGCCATGTGTTGAGTGAGGACACCTTGGTGGCCTCCACCGTGGCCGACGGCCATGGCGAGGTCTACACCGACTTTGCCATCCATGCCGACGGCCATTCGCGCATGGTGCTGCTGGCCGGCGGCATGGCGCCCCGGCGCCTGGGCCGGCTGGTGCAGCGCCTGCAGGAGATCGAAACCTACCGCATGGCTGCGCTGCTGGGCCTGCCCGCCGCACGCGAGGCCACCGCCGTGCTGGCCAGCGCCGAGCGTGAACTGGCCGAACTGGCCGACGCCATCCGCACCGCCAACCGCCATGCCGAGCCTGCGCTGCTCGACCGGCTGACCCGCCTGGCCGGGCAGGTGGAAAGCGCCTACGCGGCCACGCATTCGCGGTTTTCTGCCAGCAGTGCGTATTTCGAGCTGGTGGACCGGCGCATCCAGGACATTGCAGAGTCGCGCCTGGCGGGCATGCAGACCATTGGCGAGTTCATGCACCGGCGCCTGACCCCCGCGCGCAGCACCTGCGAATGGGCGGCGCGGCGCCAGGAGGCGCTTTCGCGGCGCGTCTCGCGTATCAGCAACCTGCTGCGCACGCGCGTCGAGATCGAGCAGCAGCAAAGCAGCCAGCAGCTCCTGGCCAGCATGAACCAGCGCCAGGACCTGCAGCTCAAGCTGCAGTCCACGGTGGAGGGCCTGTCGGTCGCGGCCATCACCTACTACATCGTCGGCCTGGTGAGCTACCTGGCCAAGGGGGCCAAGCCGCTGGGCTGGCCCCTTTCACCCGAGACCACGGCGGCCATTGCCATTCCGGTGGTGGGGCTGGCGGTGTGGTGGTCGCTGCGGCGGCTGCACCACAAGATGTTCAGGCACTGAAGTGCCTGTCTTGTCGTTGCGCGATACGGGTGGGGCGGCGCCATTGCAGGGGCGGGGCTGCCCTTGCGCCGTGGTCCGGGTTTGGCCCGCTTCGGTTTCATCGCCTGCGGGTAGGGTGTAGTGTCGGGCCACTGTAATTTTTCCTCCTTCCCATTGCACCATTGCCATGCCCCGCATCCAATTCCAACTGCCCGAGCAGTTCACGTTTTCCACCGAGATCCAGATCTACATCAGCCATGTCAACCAGGGCGGGCATCTGGACAACGCGCAGTTGCTCACGCTGGTGTCCGAAGCCCGCGTGCGCTTTTTCCAGGCCCTGGGCTACCGCGAGGCCGGTGTGGAGGGGCTGTCCATCGTGGTCGGAGATATCGTGGCCCAGTACAAGTCCGAGGGCTTCCATGGCGAGACCATGTGCGTGGAGATGCTGCCCACGGATTTCAACCGCTATGGTTTCGACATCGTCTTTCGCATGACCGAAAAGAATGCGGGCCGCGAAGTGGCGCGCGGCAAGCTGGGCGTGGTGTTCGTGCACCCGCAGGAAAAAAAGGTTGCCCCCGTGCCTGAGCGCTTCATGGAGCGGGTCGCCGTCCTCTGAACCAGGGTCGCCATGCACTTCGACTACCAGCCGTCCTACCCCAGCGCGCGCCTGCCGCTGTTTGCGCGCAATGTGGTGGCCGCCTCGCACCCGCTGGCGGTGCAGGCGGGGCTGCGCATGCTGTGGCAGGGTGGCAACGCGGTGGATGCCGCCGTCGCGGCTGCTGCGGCCATGGCTGTTTGCGAGCCCACGGGCAATGGCCTGGGAAGCGATGCGTTCTGCCTTCTCTGGGACGGCCAGTCCCTGCATGGCCTCAACGCCTCGGGCCGCGCGCCGCAGGCCTGGACGCCGGATTACTTTTACCGCAAGTACGGCCAGAACGTCCGTACACCGCCCCAGCGCGGCATCGACGCCGTCACTGTGCCCGGCGCCGTGAGTGCCTGGGTGGCCATGAGCGAGCGTTTTGGCTCGCTGCCGTTTGCCGATCTGATGGCCCCGGCGACCGAGGTGGCCGAGCGGGGCTACGCCGTGCCCGTGGTGTTGCAGGGCAAATGGGCGGCCGCCGCGCCCGAGCTGCAGGCGCAGCCCGGTTTTGCCCAGCACTTCATGCCTTGGGGGCGGGCGCCGCAGGTGGGTGAGCGCTTCTGCTTTCCCGCCGCGGCGCGGGCCCTGCGGGCCATTGGCGCCACACGGGGCGAGGCGTTCTACACCGGCGAGATCGCCCAGGCCCTGGCGCGGTTTTCTGCGCAGCATGGCGGGGCCCTCACGCAGGCCGACCTGGCGGCGCACCGGGCCGAGTGGGTCACGCCGCTGGCGCAGGCCTACCGGGGCTACATGCTGCACGAGATTCCGCCCAGCGGGCAGGGCCTGGCCGCACTGATGGCGCTGGGCATGCTGGAGCACTTTGACCTGGCCCGCCTGCCCGTGGATGGCGCGGCCGCGCAGCACCTGCAGATCGAGGCCATGAAGCTGGCCTTTGCCGATGTGCACCGCTACGTGGCCGAGCCCTCGTCGATGGAGGTGACCCCCGCGCAAATGCTCGATGGCCGCTACCTGGCCGAGCGTGCCAAACTCATCGACATGCAATGCGCACAGGACTTTGGCGCCGGCAGGCCGGCCGGGGGCGGCACCATCTACCTCGCCACGGCCGACGAGCGCGGCATGATGGTCAGCTTCATCCAGAGCAACTACCAGGGCTTCGGCTCGGGCTGCGTCGAGCCCGAATTCGGCATCAGCCTGCAGAACCGGGGCTTTGGTTTCAGCACCGACCCGCAGGGCGCCAACCCGGCCAATCTGGTGGCGCCGGGCAAGCGGCCGTTTCACACCATCATCCCTGCTTTCGTCACCCAGAACGGCCAGCCCGTGATGGCCTACGGTGTCATGGGCGCCAACATGCAGCCCCAGGGCCATGTGCAGACGCTGGTGCGCATGCTCGACCATGGCCAGAACCCGCAGACGGCGTGCGATGCGCCGCGCTGGCGCTTCAACCAGGGGCTGTCGGTGCATGCCGAGGCCGCCTGGCCTGCCGACACCCTGCAGGGACTCATTGAACGGGGCCACCGGATGACGGTGCTCAGCGACCCGTATGGCGAATTCGGCGCAGGCCAGTTCATCTGGCGCCTGGGCGACCCGCAGGCCCAGGGCTATGTGGCCGCCAGCGACCCCCGGCGCGACGGCCAGGCCGCAGGGTTTTAGAAAAATTCTTGAAGAATTCAGATAAAAAGTGCCTCAAACGCAATCACAGCAAGCGCAAGAAGCTAGCAAAACAAGAGCGTCCGGCCTGCTGCTGGCACTGCTGGGCGCCATTGCCTTCAGCGGCAAGGCCATCATTGTCAAGCTGGCCTACCGCCATGGGGTGGACGCCGTCACCCTGCTGATGTACCGCATGCTGTTCGCCTTGCCCATTTTTGTGGCCATGGCCTGGTGGGCGAGCCGGGGCCAGCCTGCACTGGCCCGCAAGGACTGGTGGGGTGTGCTGGGGCTGGGATTTTCGGGCTACTACCTGGCCAGTTTTCTCGACTTTGCCGGGCTGGCCTACATCAGTGCCAGCCTGGAGCGGCTGATTCTGTACCTCAACCCCACCATCGTGCTGCTGCTGGGCTGGGCGGTGTACGGGCGCGGCATCCGCTGGGGCCAGGCGCTGGGCATGGCCATCAGTTACTGCGGCGTGGTGCTGGTGTTTGGCCAGGAGGTGCAGTTGCAGGGCGCGCACACCGCCTGGGGCGCGGCGCTGGTGCTGGGCAGCGCGGTCAGCTATGCCATTTACCTGGTCTACAGCGGCGAGATGGTCAAACGCCTGGGTTCGCTGCGTCTGGTGGGGCTGGCCACCAGCGTGGCCTGTGTGTTGTGCCTGCTGCAGTTTGCCCTGCTGCGGCCGCTGTCGGCCGCCCTGGTGGCGCCTGAAGTGCTGTGGCTGTCGGTGCTCAACGCCTTGCTGTGCACCGCTGCGCCTGTGCTCATGGTGATGATGGCCATCGAGCGCATCGGCGCCAGCGCAGCCTCCCAGGTCGGCATGGTGGGGCCCATGTCCACCATCCTGATGGGAGTGTGGTTGCTGGGCGAGCCCTTCACCGTCTGGGTGGCCGTCGGCACGGTGCTGGTGATTGCCGGGATATTTGTCTTTACCCGCCCGGCGCGGGCACGGTAGTTATTTCTTGCGCGTTCCGCCGCCCAGGCGCTGCGCCACGGTGACCGTGGGAGCCCCTGCAAAGCCATCAAGCCGCTGGCCCATGGCCTGTTCCAACTGGTCCAGGCGCGTCTGTGCGGGGGGGTGGGTGGACAGGGCCAGGGTGAACATCGGGTTGTCGGGCGTGGCGGTGCGCAGCTGCTGCAGCACCGCCACCAGGCCGAAGGGGTCGAAGCCTGCACGGGCCGCCAGGGCCACGCCATTGCGGTCCGAGTCAAATTCGTCGGTCTGGTCCAGGCCCCGGGCATACAGGTTGCGGCCCAGTGCCAGCACCTGCGAGGCCACCAGGTTGCCCACGGCGTTGGTCTTGATCTGCGAGGCCACCAGTTGCGTCAGCACACCCGACTGGGCCGACTTGCGCATGGCGTGCAGGTGGTGCTTGGCCGTCACGTGGGTGATCTCGTGCGCCAGAATCCCGGCGAGCTCGGCCTCGTCGGCGCAGCGGTCAATCAGCCCCTTGGTCACGAACACGTAGCCACCGGGCGCTGCGAAGGCGTTGTAGCCGTTGTCGTTGAGCACGATGAAGGTCCACGGCAGGTGGGGGCGCTCGGACTGCAGGCTGATCCAGCGGCCGAGCTGGTTCACATAGCGCTGCAGCTGCATGTCGGGGTGCAGGGGCTTGCTGCCCAGCAGCACGGCGGCGAGCTGGCGGCCGATTTCGATCTCGCGGGGCTCGTCAATGTTGTCGACCGAGCGCGAGAGCAGGCTGATCAGGTCCTCGCCCTGGCCGCCGTTGTTGGCGGGGCCGCCCACCACGGCGCCCAGCAGGCCCGCAGCGCCCGAGCCCGAATTGCCGGAGCCGCCCAGGGAGTTGAGCAGGTTCATCATGCCCTGGGCCTGAACCGGGGCCGCCGCCAGGGCCAGGCAGGCGGCGGCTGCTGCCAGGCCGGTGCGGGAGAGCAGGGTTGGGATACGCATGGTGTCTCTCCTCAATTGGGGCTCATGTTGTCGGTGGTGAACTGGCTGCCGCCCGAAGCGGGGCGGGGCGGTTCGGGCAGGGGCTCGACCCGCTGCGCGCGCAGGGCCGAGGCGCTGGCGAAGCGCTGGGCCTGTTCGGCGCTGACGCGCATCTTCTCGGCGTCCCGGACGGCGGCCGGGTTGGGCTGGGCGTTGGCAATGTCTTCGGCTCCCAGACCGCGGATACCGACCGTGGAGGTGGCCGTGGTCGTGCTGCCGCTGCCGCCAAACAGCCCGCCCAGGCTGCGCAGGCCGCTGGTGGCGCCGCCACTGGCCGGAGCGGCGCCCGCCTGGGCGCCCAGATCGAACATGTGCACCCACCCGGCGGCGCCCTGCGGGGTGCGCACCTTGACCCAGGAGCCCTTGCGCTCGCCGGTGCGTGCTACGCTGCTGTCGGCCGCCAGGGCGCCCAGGCTGGCAGACGTCTGGGCGGGACCTTCGCGCAGTTCGGTGGCACGCTTGAGGATGGCGGCGTCCTGCTGCGCCTGGGCAGGCACGGCCAGCAAGGCCAGTGCCAGGGCGGCCGCCAGGCTGCTGCGGTGCAACCAAGTGTTCATGGGTCTCTCCACTTCTTTATGATGGGACCGCGCTGACGTTGTGCTGCAGCGCGCAGACGGGGATTGTTATGGATTTGGGCTTGGCGGGCAAATGGGCGCTGGTGTGTGGTGCCAGCAAGGGTTTGGGTCTGGGCTGTGCCCAGGC
>JAMLIQ010000042.1 GCA_023954095.1 Burkholderiaceae bacterium
CTGGCTTCGACGGCTGAATGAAAAGATTGCGTCTCGGGCCTGATAATGGGGCGCTATGGCATTGATTACCTTACTAAACGCTCAGTTGGCCTTCGGGCATGTGGCCTTGCTCGACCACGCGACTTTTTCCCTGGAGAGCGGTGAACGCATCGGACTAATCGGTCGTAACGGTGCAGGGAAGTCTTCACTTCTCAAGATACTTGGCGGGCTGGCTCATTTCGACGATGGTGCACGCCACGTGCAACAGGGCGTCCGCATTGCCTATGTGGCACAGGAGCCGGATCTCGATCTTGCGGCATCTATTTTTGAAGTGACATCTCAGGGTCTTTCGGAAGTGATTACGTTGCGCGAGCAGTATTTGTCTGGCGCCGAAGGGTTGGATCTTGATGCGCTGCAAACCCAGATCGAGGCATACGACGCCTGGAACTGGGAACAGCGCGTTGAAGAAACCCTGCAGCGCTTGCATCTCGATCCGGCCGGACGCGTTGGCGACCTGTCTGGCGGGACAAAGAAACGCGTCGCACTCGCGCAGGCGCTGGTCACCCGGCCTGATGTACTCCTGCTGGATGAGCCAACCAACCATCTGGATCTCGATTCCATTGAGTGGCTTGAAGACTTGCTGGTGGAGTTCCCAGGCAGCGTGATCACCATTTCCCATGACCGCACTTTCCTGGACCGCGTGGCGACTCGCATTGTCGAACTCGATCGCGGGCAGCTGCGCTCCTATCCCGGCAACTTTGCGCAGTATCTGCTGCAGAAACAAGAGCAGCTCGCGCAGGAAGAGACGATTGCAGCCAAGGCAGACAAACTGCTGGCACAAGAAGAAATATGGGTCAGAAAGGGGGTGGAAGCGCGCCGCACACGCAGCCAGAGCCGCATTTCACGACTGGAAGCCCTGCGTTCGAGCCGCGCCGCCCGCCGCGAGACCCTGGGTAGCGTGAAAATGGACCTTGCCTCCGGGGCTCCGAGCGGGAAGATCGTGGCCGAGTTGGAGGGGGTATTCAAGGCCTTCGGCGACAAGGCCGTAGTCCGCAACTTTACTGGCACGATTTTGCGCGGCGACAAGGTCGGTTTGATCGGGCCGAATGGCGCTGGCAAAACGACCTTGCTCAAGTTGATTCTGGGAGAGTTGCAAGCCGACAGCGGTCGCCTGCGCCAGGGTGCCAACTTGGAGGTAGCCTACTTTGACCAGATGCGCCATGCCATTGATCTGGATGCCACGCTGGAGAGTTTCATCAACCCCGGCAGTGAGTGGATTGAGATTGGCAAGCAGCGCAAGCACGTCAAGAGCTACCTGAGCGATTTCCTGTTTTCACCGGCGCGTGCACTCTCTCCCGTGCGCTCCCTGTCGGGCGGCGAGCGCAACCGGCTTCTGCTCGCCCGTCTGTTTGCGCGCCCCGCCAATGTGCTGGTGCTTGATGAGCCGACCAACGACCTGGACATTGAAACGCTTGATCTCCTGGAAGAACTGCTGCAGACATACGAAGGAACAGTGTTCCTCGTCAGCCATGACCGTACTTTTCTGGACAACGTGGTCACCAGCACCATCGCCTTTGAAGGTGACGGGCTGTGGCGTGAATACGAAGGCGGTGTCCAGGACTGGCTGGTGCAATCACGCCGCAGCCGCGAGATGACGGCGACGTCGGCCCCAGCCGCCAAACCGGCCGACATTGCCCCCAGCAGCAAGGCATCGCCGACTCCCGCTACGAGCAACAAGACGCCACCGACCAAACGGAAGCTCAGCTACAAGGAACAACGCGAGCTCGACCAGTTGCCCGGGGCCATTGCGGAGCTGGAGGCAGAGCAGAAATCGATACAGGACCTGCTGGCCGATGGTTCCCTCTACCGCAGCGATGGTGCGCGTGCTGCTGCGCTGCATGTGCGCGAGGGTGAAATTGAAATCGTGCTCATGCAGGCGTTGGAGCGATGGGCGCAGCTTTCAGACTGAACGCAACATCATGACTGCTCTCCGCACAGCGCTATTGAAATAGGAGCTATTGCCGCTTTATTTCATTGATATTCAAAGGTTTTTATATTTGAGAACCAATGAATTCAAGCGCCAGATGCTATTGTTCTTGAAGTATCCGGAATCAAAATCGTCGCCAGACCCGCCCCCCCGCCACAGCGATAGCCTGCAACATCGCAAAGTATTGCATGTGGCAGGACGTTGACGCTCGGGATCATTCGGCCATGACGGGATTTCAACGCACAAGGCGAAAATCCATCAGATACGATGGTGCACCCGGTCGGCGCCCCCACGCAGCCGGGCAACCAATGCGGGTGCAATCTGCGACAAGGGCAATACTTCATCAGCGGCGCCGTGTGCAATGGCCTCGCGCGGCATGCCAAACACAATGCAACTCGCTTCATCCTGCACGTAGTTGTAGCTGCCGGCATCTTTCATCTCACGCATGGCCGCCGCGCCATCGTTGCCCATGCCAGTCAGCATGATTCCGTATGCGTTGCGCCCCACCAATGCGGCGGCGGATTTGAACAGCACCTCGACCGACGGCTTATGGCGATTGACAGCGGGCCCATCGTCCACGATGGCAACGTAGTTGGCCCCACTGCGACCGATATGGAACTGCGTGCCGCCCGGAGCGATATAGGCATGCCCTGGCAGGATGCGCTCCCCATGAACCGCCTCCTTGACCGTGATCTGGCACAGGCCATTGAGGCGCGCGGCAAAACTGGTTGTGAAGCCGGGCGGCATATGCTGCGTGATGACAATGGCCGGCATATCCGCAGGCAGATGCACCAAGACTTCCTTGATGGCCTCGGTGCCACCCGTGGAGGCACCAATGAAGATCAATTTTTCAGTGGACAGACGCCCCAGCAGTCCGGCCGCAGGGGCTGGCGCCGACGCTGTGGCTCCAGAGCTGATCGGATCCCGGTGGACACGGCGCACCTGGGCAACCGCCGCCACGCGAATCTTGTCCACAATGGGCCCTGCCAACTCGTTCAGGCCACTGCTCAAGCCCACCCGCGGCTTGGCCACAAAATCGACGGCACCCAGTTCCAGAGCCTTCAGGGTCACCTCGGCACCGCGCTCGGTGAGCGTGGAGATCATCACCACCGGCGTTGGGCGCAAACGCATCAGCCGACCCAGGAAATCGATTCCATCCATGCGCGGCATTTCAACGTCCAGGGTAATGACGTCCGGATCCAGTTCCCGAATCATCTCGCGCGCAATCAGCGGGTCATTGGCGGTACCAATGCACTCCATGTCGTGCTGTCGGTTGATGATCTCGGCCAGCAGGCTGCGCACCAGCGCGGAGTCATCCACGACAATCACCCGGATCTTCTTACCCATCACCAGCCTTCTCATTCAAAACAAATCGACAGAACCACCCGCCGTGGTCTTGGCAACCACTGCTGCATTGCCACGTTTTTCCTGCGCGACCAGTTCTTCCGGGTGGGCATGCGCCAGGCGCTTGACCATGGCCTTGCCCGTGACCGGAAAGAAAACCACTTTGCGCGGATAGATATCCAGCACATCCTCGGACACCACGGGAATCCGCTCGGTGTGCAGATAGTTGACGACGAACTGCGTGTTGCGCTCCCCCACGTTCATCGTTGTAAAGCTGTGCATGACCTGAGCTCCGCCGAATATCTTGGCCTGCATGGTTTCCCGCCGGGCACCGTGCTTGAGCATCTCATTGATCAACAGTTCCATGGCGTACGAACCATAGCGGCCCGAGACATCGATGGAGTCGCCATCGGGAAGCATGAAATGGTTCATGCCTCCCACACGCATCCGACTGTCCCACAAACATGCCGCAATGCAGGACCCCAGCACGGTCATGATCACCAGGTTCTCATTAGAAACGTAGTATTCGCCCGGCAACACCTTGACAGCGTTGTACTGAAAGTGCGGGTCGTAATAGAAAAAGGAGGCCTGCCCCGGCTGGACGGGCCGGGATTTCAAGTCCTGCAACGAGGACTCCGGCGCCGCGGCCGTGCTGACAGGATACACATCGGCTCCGAGAGGGGCAATGCGTGGCGCTCGCCGACGCTCCGGGACGCCAGAGTTTCTGGACGCGGCGGAAAACGCCGCGGGGTCGGAAGAACCAGGTTTGGATGTGATCATGGATTTGAGAAAAACAACATTCTGTGCGGGTCAACGCCGCTCGTACACCGTCTTTCCACGCAAGGTAAACAAATCCCGCGACTCGCTGAAATTTTCAGCATGCCCGACAAAAAGCATGCCTCCGGGTTTTAGCACCTTATGGATGCGCTCCAGAACCCGGCGCTGGGTTGGTGCATCGAAATAGATCATTACATTGCGGCAGAAAACCACATCGAAAGGCTCTCTGAAAGGCCAGTCATCGCGGATCAGGTTCACGCTGATGAAATCAATGGCCTTGGTCAGTTCTGGTTTTACCCGCACCAGACCAGAGTTGCCACTCTTGCCCTTCATAAAGAACCGCTGAAGATGCGACTGCGTCAGACCCTTCAGGCTCTCAAGCCGGTACACACCTTGGGCGGCCGTTGCCAGCACCCGTGAATCAATATCGCTGGCAGTCAGCTTGAAATTGGCATTGGCTCCCAGGCTTTCGAGGGCCGTCATGACAATTGAATAGGGCTCTTCCCCGGTGGAAGCCGCACTGCACCAGACCCGCCACGGCGTCCCCGCAGGCTTGGACTTCAAGTGCGAAGCAAAAATCTCGAAGTGATGCTGCTCACGAAAAAATGCCGTGAGGTTCGTGGTGAGTGCATTGATGAATTCCTGCCACTCTGCCCCATCGTGCGTTTCAAGCCATCCAAGGTAATCCTTGAAGCTGGTGTATCCGGTCTCGCGCAAGCGACGCGATAGACGGCTATACACCATCGCATGCTTGCCTTCATGGAGATTGATGCCAGCGCGCTGGTAGATCAGCGACTGGACCCGCGAGAAATCGGCATCGGTCCAGACGAACTCACGCCCCTGCGCCAAGGGTCCATTGCCCCCCGCTCCTCCTGCGGCCCGCGTAGCATTGCCACGTTCGGTGGGGTCTGCGTTGGGATTGCGAAGCATGAATAATCCTGATACGGTTTTGATGGACTCAGGGGCCTTGAAGTACCCGCAACGAAAGCCATACGGATTCGTTACATTGCCTCGCTGTTCAGTCTTTTCAGGGCAGTGCCATCATCCGCCTGCGGCCACCAAGCCCATGTCAACGCTGGACATCAACTTCTCGATATCCAGCAGGATCAACATACGCTCACCCACAGATCCCAGGCCAAGAATGCAATCGTTGTTGATCACGCTCTCGATGTCGGGAGCTGAACGAATGTTGTCAGGTGCCAGCTCCATGACATCGCTGACCGAATCCACCACAATACCCACGACACGGTTACGCAGGTTGAGAATAATGACGACAGTAAAGTCGTTGTACTCAGCCTGTGAACAATTGAACTTCAGGCGCATGTCGACAATGGGAATAATGGTTCCCCGCAGATTGACAACCCCTTTGATGAACTCGGGGGCATGCGCAATCCGGGTCGGCGGTTCATAGCCCCTGATTTCCTGTACCTTAAGAATATCGATTCCGTATTCCTCTTGGTCCAGACGGAACGTCAGGTACTCACGAGCACCCGCTGAAACCGCTTCTGCTGCTTTGCCAATCACACTCATGTGATTTCTCCTTTCATTGCCGTGGTGGATTCGATGTGAAAGCCGGTGCGCTCAATGGCGTGCCCGGCGGACCAAGCCACCAATATCAAGAATGAGCGCCACCCTCCCGTCACCAAGGATGGTTGCCCCTGACACATTAGGAACCTTGCGGTAGTTGGATTCGAGGTTCTTGACCACCACCTGGTGCTGCCCCAATAACTCATCCACCAACAACGCCACCCGGTTACCGTCGGCCTCCACCACGACCATGATGGTGCTGGTCTGGCCTAGATCGAAACGCGGCACCTGAAATATGCGCTCCAGACCTATCACCGGCATGTACTCATCACGCACCTTGACCAACTGGGAACCCTGGGCCACGGTATTCACATCGCTGGCATTGACCTGGAAGGACTCCACCACGGAAGACAGGGGCAGGATGTACACCTCTTCTCCGACACCAACAGACATCCCATCCATGATGGCCAAGGTCAAGGGAAGTCGCACCGAAACCTTGGTGCCGTAGCCCTCCGAAGAATCGATCTCGACCGTGCCATTGAGTGCTGCGATATTGCGCTTGACCACATCCATGCCAACGCCCCGGCCAGACACATCGGTGACCACCTCGGCCGTAGAGAAACCCGGGGCGAAAATGAGCTGCCATACGTCAGCGTCGCTCATTTGATCGGACACATCCATGCCACGCTCGCGGGCCTTGTTCAGAATCTTCTCGCGGGACAGGCCTTTCCCGTCATCTTTCACCTCGATCACAATGGAGCCGCCTTGGTGGGACGCGGAAAGCGTGATGGTGCCGTGCTCCGGCTTGCCATTGGCCAAGCGTTCGGCAGGCGACTCAATACCATGGTCACCACTGTTGCGCACCAGATGGGTGAGCGGGTCGGTGATCTTTTCGACCAACCCCTTGTCCAACTCCGTCGCCTCGCCCAACGTCACCAGCTCCACTTTTTTGCCCAACTTGTTGGCCAGATCACGCAACATGCGCGGAAAACGACTGAACACGATGGACATCGGAATCATCCGAATGGACATGACCGATTCCTGCAGATCGCGTGTATTGCGATCCAGGTCGGCCAGACCGGCCAGCAGTTGCTGGTGAACCGCCGAATCCAACCCCAGGCTGTTCTGCGCCAGCATGGCCTGCGTAATTACCAGCTCGCCCACCAGATTGATGAGTTGATCAACCTTGTTCACGGCGACGCGGATGGTGGTGGACTCCACCTGGGCCTGGTTGGCCGCCTTGGCATCAACCGCAGGCTTGGGTGCAATCCGGGTCACTGCCGAGGATGGCTCAATGGCCTGTGCAACAGCAGCCACCGTGCTGCCCACTGGCATGCCCGGGGCGTCATTGAAGAAACCGTATGCCTCCACCGCAGAGGCCGAACTGGGAGCAGCTTCCAGCGCCTCATCGTCCGAGGCATCGGATGGCACCAGAATATGCACCTGCTCTTTGGCCACATGAAACGCAAACAGGTCCAGCAAGTCGCTGTCGGTCGAGGACGTTTCTACCGCGAAGAGCCTGGTCGCTCCATCATCGGAGGGAAGATCCGCGATGGACCCCAGCCCCGGAATATCCCGGAACAGCTCCTTGATGGCATCGGCCTGCTCCGCGCGATCAAGAGGCCCGATGCGCACCTGCAGGCGACGCAGACCCGGTGCGATTGCCGATGACGCATCGGGCGCCGCCGGTGGACTGGCCTGAACGACAGGTGCAGGCGGCGGCGCGCTGGGCGCCACCACGGGAACGCTCGGCGCAGCAGGCACACCACCCGCAGCCAGCTCGCTGATACGGCGCACGAGATCGGCGGACGAAGGCGGTTCGTCCTGTGCCCCCGATTGGTGCCGTGCCAGCAGATTGCGCGATGCATCTGCTGATTCCAGCAAGACGTCTACCATCTGTGGTACCGGCTGGAGTTCATGGCGCCGTAGTTTGTCGAGCAAGGACTCCATCTGGTGCGTCAACTCTGCCACATCAGAAAAACCGAAGGTTGCCGCACCGCCCTTGATGGAATGGGCACAGCGAAAAATGCCGTTCAGTTCCTCGTCGTCAGCTTTTTCAAGGTCAAGATCCAGAAGCATGTGCTCCATCTGATCAAGGTTCTCACTCGCTTCCTCAAAAAAAATCTGATAGAACTGTGTCAGGTCAAAGTCCGCACTTGACCCTGATCCTTCTTGGTAGGTTTCACCCATGTGGCGCTCCTGTGTACATGCTGTAGGTCCAGCGACGTGGCCTAACGGATCACTTTTTTGATCACTTCGATCAGCCGATTCGGATCGAAAGGTTTGACCAGCCACCCCGTGGCCCCGGCAGCACGCCCGGCCTGCTTCATCTGATCACTGGACTCTGTCGTCAGGATAAGGATCGGGATTGTTTTGAACTTGGGGTCTTCTCGCAGCTTGCGGGTCAATCCGATGCCATCGAGTCGGGGCATATTCTGGTCAGCCAGCACGAGGTCTATGGCGTGGCTCTGGGCCTTTTCCAGTGCGTCTTGACCATCCACCGCCTCGACTACATGGTAGCCCGCCCCCGCCAGGGTAAACGACACCATTTTCCGCATGGACGGAGAGTCATCAACGGCAAGGATCGATTGCATTTAGAACTCCAACAAGCTTGTATTTATCAATTAGATCAGGATTGTGACCGCACTAGAACAGGTCGATGGACCCTGCGTCCATCTCACTCTGCGTCACAGGATTGGGGCGATCCGGGGCCATCTCGGCAAACGGTGCTGCTTCTTCGCCATCTTCTGCCCCCATGGATTCTGCAGCGAGCCGAAATGCACAGCTTTGCAGCACCTTGGTGGTGTGCCAGATCAATTGGGAAGCCATGTCTTGGAACTGCAGTTCGGTCACGGCACTGCGCAATGCAGTCCGGGCCGCCGCCAATTCCGGCGAGTCGCCTACGGCGGCCTCGGTCAAAGATTCGTTCGCTTCTCCAAACCGCTCCAGCAGATTATCGGTGGCGTGGTTGAGCAAACCCTCCAAGCGGTGCAAGTCATGCATCACAACCAGCAAGGAATCCTGCAGCTCAGCAGCCACCATCACGGGGAGTCGAACCTCGGGACCATCAGATCTTGTTTGCATTGATTGCATCGCTTCTCCCCTGGCGCAGATAGCGACAAGATACACGAAACTCCGATAACGTCGTACGCTCAAGCACCATAAACATCCTGCACATTCCCCGAGCTTTACAGCATTCGACCGTAGAACAAGAAATCAGCCTACAGGACAAGCCCCCTTGATTGTTCCAATTTGTATCCTATGATAGCCGCTCCCATGGCATTGCACACCATCCGTCTGCCATTGCGCATCCTGCATCTTGAGGATTCAGTTGCAGATCACGAGTTGACCTGCATGACCTTGCGCCGCGCAGGCATGGCACATACCGTGCACCAGGTCGACACGCTCGACGCATTCCGGAACGCCCTCTGCCATGGAGCGTTTGATGTGATTCTGGCGGACTACAACTTGCCAGGGTTCACGGCAATGGACGCCTGGGCGCTCGTGTCGGGCGAGACTGGGCATCCTCCTTTCATTCTTTTGTCGGGCGCCATTGGCGAGGCCGCTGCGGTGGACGCCATGCGCCTGGGCATTGCCGACTATGTTCTCAAAGATGAAATGGCACGGCTACCCCATGTGATTGAGCGGGCGCGAGAAGTCCATGAAGCCCGCATGGCCCGAGAGCAGGCCGCTCGGGATCTCGCCCATTCGCAGCAACGGCTGGCGGAATTGACGGAACATCTGCAAAGCTCCATCGAACAGGAGCGTGCTGCCATTTCCCGGGAAATTCATGACGACATTGGCGGATCGCTGACTGCCATTTTGTTTGATCTTGCATGGATTGGCCGCCACGCGCAGCAAGCGGAAGTCTGCCGTCATGCCCAGGCTGCCACCAGCATGCTGCAGCACGCCCTGGAGGCGAGCCAGAGGATCATGATGAATCTGCGCCCCCCCATCCTGGACCAGGGAATCGTGGCGGCAGTGCAATGGCTCGCCAATGGCTTTGAACAACGTAGCGGCGTGACAACACAGGTGTGCAGCAGCTCTGCCACCATTGCACTTTCCGCCGACATTCAACTGGTAGCCTACCGTACTGCACAAGAAGCGCTCACCAACGCCTCCAAACATGCCCGCGCCCAAGCCATTCAGATCGATATCGCGGACACGGGGGGAGTTTTGACACTGGAGATCAGTGACGACGGATGCGGCATGGAAGACGGCGCCCTAAGAAAAGCCAAGTCCTTTGGTCTGAGAGGTTTGCGGGAACGCGCCAAAACCGTCGATGGCTGGCTGGATGTCAGCAGCCGCGCCGGGGAAGGGACCTCCATCATCCTGTCGGTGCCTCTGCACCGTTCATCAGAAGAGGAAAAAACGCCATGATCAGGGTGGTACTGTGCGACGACCATGCCGTAGTACGCCGGGGAATACGGGACACACTGACCGAAGCGCCGGACATCGCCATCACCGGCGAAGCCGGGAGCTATCCAGAATTGCGCGATGTTCTGCGCAACGCCGAGTGTGACGTACTGCTTCTGGACCTGAATATGCCCGGCCGCAATGGTCTTGAAGTGCTGGCCAGCCTGCGTGAGACAGAATCATCTATCAAGGTACTGGTGGTTTCGATGAATCCGGAAGACCAGTATGCAGTACGCTGCCTACGCGCCGGTGCTCAAGGCTACGCCAGCAAGGCCAGTGATCCAGTGGCACTCATTGATGCGGTGCGTACCCTGGCACAGGGACGAAAATACCTCACTCCCGACGTGGCGCAGATGCTGGCCGACAGCGTTTCACAGCCCGAACAGGAAGCACCCCATTCGACCCTTTCGGAAAGAGAGCTACAAACACTGCTCAAAATCGCCTCGGGAAAGCGCCTGTCCGAGATTGCCGATGAATTGATGCTGAGCCCCAAGACTGTCAGCGTGTACCGGGCACGGGTGCTGGAAAAACTCAAGCTGAACAACAACGCTGAGCTGACGGTCTACGCCATCCGTAATCAACTCGTCTGAAACACCATGGGAAGGTGAATGATTCCGTCGTTTCCGAGCGGACAGCGCGCATTCACCTTCTCAGCGCTGCGAGGCGAAAAGATCGATGGCCTGCTGCATCAGCGTCAAGACCGGCTGCTCGAGCATGGGCAACGTGGCAGCAATACCCAGCAACCCGACTGTCAGCGTCACAGGGAAACCCACCGCATAGATGTTCATTTGCGGAGCCACCCGCGAAATAATGCCCAGAGTCAAGTTGACGAAAAGCAGCAAGGCGATCATGGGCAGTGCAATCCACAGCGCGCTGGAAAACAGCGCCCCCCCCATCTCATGCAAGCGCATCTGCGCCAGCCCATGCAACGCATTGCCGCTGACGGGAAAGCGGTCAAAGCTGTTCACCACGGCCATCAGCACCATCAAATGACCGTTGATTACCACAAACAAAAGCGTTGCGATATTTCCAAAGAACCGCGCAACGGCGCTGACCTGTGCATTGCTCGTCGGATCGAAAAAAGACGCAAAGTTCAGGCCCATCTGCAAGCCGATGATTTCACCGGCAAGTTCAACGGCGGCAAACACCAGACGCACCGCAAAGCCAATAGCCAGACCGACGGCCACCTGTTGAACCACGGCACCCAAAGCCTCTGGGCCATTGAGGGAGATCACGGGCTGATCGACCAGTACCGCCTGTGCGCACAGCGCCACAAAAAACGCGAGCCCGATCTTGGCTCGCATGGGAATAGCGCGCAAGGAGAACACGGGGGCGACGGAGAACACGGCGAGGATGCGCAAAAAAGGCCACAGAAAGGGAGACAGCCACGCCACCAACTGTGACTCAGAAAACGTGATCACAGCATTGCCCGAAATTAGCCGATCATTGAGGGAATCGACTCAATGGTGCGCCGGATATAGTCCACCAGGGTGCTCACCATCCAGGGGCCGGCCAGCGCAAAGACCACCATGGCAGCAATCAGCTTCGGCACGAAAGCCAGCGTTGCCTCATGGATTTGCGTCACCGCCTGAAAAATGCTGACCAGCAGACCAACAGCCATCACCACGCCTAGAACAGGCATTGCGATCATCAGCAACAGCGTCAGTGCCTCGCTCCCAATGGTCAGAACCATTTGTGCGGTCATAGTGACTCCTTCATGTCACAAAGCTCGCAGCCAGAGACCCGATCAGCAAGTTCCATCCATCGGCCAGCACGAACAGCATCAATTTGAAAGGCAGTGCCACCAGCACAGGTGACAACATCATCATGCCCAGTGACATCAAAATGCTGGAAACCACCATGTCAATCACCAGAAAGGGGATAAAAATCATGAACCCGATCTGGAACGCCGACTTGAGTTCGCTGGTGACGAAGGCAGGCACAAGCACCCGCAGTGGGGCCGATTCCGCCGTCACCGACGCATCCAGCCGCGCCAGCCGCGCAAACAATGCGAAGTCAGACTGCCGCGTCTGCTTGAGCATGAACTGCCGCATCGGGGCTTCGGCCTTCTCCACCGCCTGCTCAAAGCCGATGGCATTGGTGGTGTAAGGCAGGTAGGCATCCTGGTAGACCTTGTCCAGGGTCGGCCCCATGACAAACAGGGTGAGAAAGAGTGACAACCCGATGATGACCTGGTTGGGAGGTGCCGACTGCGTGCCAATCGCCTGCCGCAACAGGGAAAGCACGATCACGATGCGCGTAAAGCCCGTCATCATCAGCAAAATTGCGGGCAAAAACGACAATGCTGTAAAAAACAGCAAGGTCTGGATGGGTACCGAAAAACTGGTGCCATTGCTCCCGGACCCCACCAGCACCGGCAAGGAGCCGGCCGCCTGGGCCAGCGCAGCGGACGGCAACGCGAACAAGCAAGTGCTGAGCGCAAAAAATCGAGCAGCCCAGGCACGAGCCCCGCAACAGTGTTCGAGCAGACCCGCTTTCATGAGGGCAAGCTCCCCGCATTCTCTCGTGCGCTGGCCGCAAGAGCGGTTTCGTGTCGTTGCATTTCCTCGGAAAAATCTGGTCGCTTGAGCGAAGCACCGGAATCCTGCAGCACATGCAGGCATTGAATATGCTGCGCAGTCACCCCAAGCACCAGTTGAATGCGGGCGTGCTCGGGGCCCACCTCCACGGTCACCACCCGTTGCTGTGGGCCGACAGCCACCGCCGACAAAACCCTGGCCGTTGCGCCTACAGGCAGCCCTCTACCGGAGTGTCGCTGCTGGATGCGCCGCACCAGCCAGGGCAACGAAGCCGTGGCGGCGACGAACAGCACGACGACCCACAAGGTCTGTGACATATCCGAACTACCCACGACTCACCCGGCGCAAGCGCTCCGAGGGGGTCACCACGTCCGTCAAACGAATACCAAATTTGTCATTCACCACCACCACCTCGCCCTGTGCGATCAAATAACCGTTGACCAGCACATCCATGGGCTCTCCTGCCAGTGCATCCAGTTCCACGACGGAGCCTTGTGCCAGCTGGAGAATGTATTTGATAGGCACCTTGGTACGCCCCAGTTCCACGGACAGCTGAACCGGGATGTCCAGGACCATATTGATGTCGTTGGTCGTGCCATCACTGCTACTGGCTGTAAACGGACGAACCGGTTCCCCGCTCAGGGGCCCACCCTGCTCGGCATCGCCCGGCGACGCATCCGCGCTTTTCTGCTCTTCCAGGGCTTCAGCCCATCCCGCAAAAGGGTCGTCTGCAGCTTCTGCGCCTTCTTTGTTGTCCGGATTGTCTTCAGCCGACATTTTTCTCTCCCATCCAGTTCATGTCTGCAGTACGCAGGCACTCCTCAATGCGAATCGCATATTTGGAGTTATGTGTTCCGTATTGGCACTCAAAGATCGGAACTCCACCGATCGATGCACGTATGCGCGGCTCACGATCGAGCTCGATGAAATCGCCCGGTTTCATGGCGAGCAATTGCTCCACCGTAGCGTCGGCGCGTGCCAGTTCTGCCACGAGCGTGACTTCTGCTGCCTGAATTTCACGTGTCAACACCTGCACCCAGCGACGATCCACTTCGATCGAATCCCCCTGGGTGGAGGAGTAAAGCACATCCCGGATCGGCTCCAGCGTGGCATAAGGTATGCAGACATGGATGGCTCCCGACAGATCCCCAATTTCAAGCTGAAATGCCGTCGACACCACGATCTCGCTGGGTGTTGCGATATTGGCAAACTGCGGCTGCATTTCCGACCGCTGGTACCCCAGTTCGAGTGGATAGATACCTTGCCATGCTTTCTTGTATTCGGCGCAAATCACGTCCACCAACCGGTTAATGATGCGCTGTTCGGTCGGTGAGAAGTCGCGGCCTTCAATCCGCGTCTGAAATTTTCCAACACCACCAAAAAGGGTATCGATGATGCCAAAAACCAGTGATGGCTCGCACACGATCAGGCCGCTGCCACGCAGTGGCCTGATCGCCACAATATTGAAATTGGTCGGTACTGCCAGTTCCCGCAGAAAGGCGCTGTAACGCTGTACTGAAACCGTTCCTACCGAAATTTCAGGACTGCGGCGAATGAAGTTGAACAACCCGATACGAAAGTTGCGAGCGAACCTTTCATTGACGATTTCCATCGTCGGCATCCGGCCCCGGACGATACGCTCCTGGCTGGAGATATCGTAGTTCCGGACCTCCCCCTTGTCATGGATTTCCTCTTCTGTCTTCTGGCTCTCGCCCGTCACACCCTCCAAAAGGGCATCAACTTCTTCCTGGGACAAAAATGATTCGCTCATGGCAATGCCTCTTGACGCCTACTGAACGATAAAACCGGAGAAAAGTACACGCCGAACAGGGTTAGCAGCAGCCTTGCGGCTTCGCGGTTGCGCGTCCTCTTCCTCGTCATCGTTGCGATTGGGGCGCTTCCTGGGCGCAGGCACATCAAAACCCAAAGGCTTTGACACCTCGCGCAAAATGTCTGCTGCCAATTTTTCCTTGCCTTCCCGTGTCAGCAATTCTTCCGAGGTGCGTTGGGATGCCAACATGATGATGCCGTTGCGAATGCTGGGCATATGCTGCTTGACCAAATCTGACGTCTTGGTATCGGCCAATTCAAGGGTGATGCCAATCTGCGCAAACCGTTCGCCACCGTTGTCGGCCAGATTGACGACCAGCGTGTCAATCGGCAAGAAGGTTGGCGCCACGGCTGGTTCATGCGATTTGGCGGGTGCTGCATCTCCCTCTTCATCGACGGCATGGCGCTTTGACAGAAACCATGCGGCACCACCACCAGCCACGGCCAGCAGCAACACCACCACAGCGATGATGACGATCAGTTTTTTGCTTTTGCCAGGCTTCTTTGCAGAGTCGTCTGCGGTAGCGTTTGAGGACACGTTGAGATTTCCTAGCGTCAGGTACGGTCAGCACAGGTCGGTTATCCAGAATAGCCCCATGCACATGGCCCATTATTGGGCGCATACCGGCCCATAATAGCCAGAATAAAAGAGCAAAACCATGGCATTCCCATGGGTTGCCCGGCGGACACTGCCGCCATCTTGGGCAAAACCAGGTTCAGACGAAGATGTCGACGGAACGATCTGTCTGCAGGCCTGCGCCAATACGGGCCCGCCCTTGCGATAGCATCGGCACTTCCACGACAGCCTTTCTCGATGCACCCTGTTCATGGCTGCGTCCCGACTGTTCGGACCCCTGCCGCTGACCGGACTCGCCCACGGTCACCCCGGACAGTGACAGCCCCTCCTGCCGCAGCATTTCACGCAACTGGGCCACGCTGCCGTCAAGCAGGCTGCGCGTCTCTGCCTGGTCGCTACCGAAAGCCACATGGGCTTCGTTACCGGTTAACGAAACGCTCACCTCCACGGCCTGGCCTTCGTGCTGGATCGTCATTTCTGCGTTCTGTATATTCTGGCGCACCCAGAACGCCACCTGTTCAGCCACACCCTCCTCGGTACCGATCATGCCGGGATCTACTGCAACAGCTCCAGTATCGACCGGCGAGGCTCCCTGGGTATCTGCATTGAGCCCCTGTCCACCGAAACCAGTCGCCGCAGAACCGCCGCGATCGCCGCCTTGCGCCATGGAGCGCCCACCAGACTCCGAGAAGCCCGGCACCATTGCTGCCAGCGGAGCCATGGACATCGCTTGATCCTGACCCACCTGACCCAGGAGCCGCATGCCGTCCCGGGACGAAACAGCGGCACTATGGTGTTCCGGCCCCGGCATCTGTGCCGCTACCGCCTGCAGAGACTGCATCACGCCGGATTCTTTAGTGCCTCCCAGGCTTTTCAAGGCTTGCGTCGCCGAAGAGCCGACGGTAGCGGGCACACCGCCCACCGACACCAGACTACCATTCACTCGTGCGGGCGCGCGGCGCACGCCCGCACTCTCCCGCACACCGTCTGCGTTTTGTGCCGCAGAATCCAGCAAGGCCGTCTGGGCAACCAAGCCATTTTGCGGCAAGGCATCCAGGCCGCCGAGGGCCCCCTGCACCGCATTTCCCCCACCCACCAAAGCGGCAGTTGCTACTTCCGGTGATGACACAGACAGTTCCGATGCGGGGGCTGCCATACCGCTGGACAGTGTGCCTGCATCGACATTGCGTTGGAGAAAAGCATCGGCGGATACCGTCATCCAAGGCCAGACAACAGCCCCATCCTGAGCGTCCCCCGCCGCAGCCACAGGCTTGTTTTCATCCAGCGCAAGACCGGCATCCTGGGGCAGCATCCCTTCCGGCAAGACGCTGTCGCCCAAAGCCGCCAACAGCGAAAGAAATCCCCCGCCGCCACTGTCCTGGTCCGGTCCCGCTGCATCGTGCGCCGAACCCGGCTGCTTGCCTCGCACAGTGTGCTGAGTCTGGCTGGGTGGTTGACTGGTGATACGTGCCTGTTCCATGGTGCTTTGCTCCCGGCCCATCACGAGCCATTGAATGCCTTGCGCAGTTGCATCGCAGCGCGCTCGTCGGTTTGTTTTTGCTCACGCCGCGCCTGCGCCTGCAAGGCTTCGTGGTGGCGCTTTTCCATCAGTTTCTGAAGACTGGCCAGACGCAACTCGGTGGCCAACAGCGCCCGCTCTGCCACACCTACGCGGTCTGCATGCTCCCCCACCACGGTGGTCTGCAGCCCAGCGGCATGCTCCAGCCGGTTCATGAAGTGGTAGTGGTGGTGCATTACCTCCGGCATCACGGTGGCATTCGGACGCATACCCCACCGGTTTTGCGTCTCCTTCGCATAGCCTTCGAGTTGACTCAGCTGGTCTTGCGCCGCCTGACGAGCGCTGCGCGTATCCTGCAGGACCCGGCGGGCTTCGTCCCGCTGGCGAGTTGCCATTTCGACAGCAACGGACAGTGCATTGGAAGTTGACATGGCGCGGCCTCCCTTGCCTTCAATTCAGCACATCGGCCATGGCGTTGCAACTCTCTTGCAGCGATGCCGCTTCGAACATGCCTTGCTGCAAAAACGCAGCCATGGCCGGCTGCAGACGGATCGCCTCGTCGAGCAAGGGGTCAGACCCGCTCATATAAGCGCCCACTTGCACCAGATCACGGCTTTTTTGATAACGAGAATAAATGGCGCGGAACTGCCGCGCCAGTTCAAAATGTTCTTGCGGCACCACGTTGTGCATCACCCGTGACGCTGATTGCTCGATGTCAATCGCCGGAAAATGCCCCGTCTCGGCCAAGGCCCTGGACAACACGATGTGCCCGTCCAAAATGGCCCGCGCAGCGTCGGCGATGGGGTCTTGCTGGTCGTCGCCTTCGGAAAGCACCGTGTAAAAGGCCGTGATGGAACCCACACCATGCAAGCCATTGCCACTGCGCTCCACCAGTTGGGGCAATTTGGCAAAGCACGAGGGCGGATAGCCCTTGGTGGCTGGCGGCTCTCCAATGGCCAAGGCGACTTCGCGCTGCGCCATGGCATACCGGGTCAGCGAATCCATCAGCAAAAGCACATGCTGGCCTTTGTCACGGAAATGCTCGGCCACCGCGGTGGCATACGCGGCGCCCTGCATACGCAGCAGGGGCGGCGCATCGGCAGGCGCCGCCACCACCACGGCGCGGCCACGGTCCTGGGCACCCAGAATATCCTCGACAAACTCCTTGACTTCGCGGCCCCGTTCGCCAATCAGGCCCACCACGATCACGTCCGCCTGGGTGTAGCGCGCCATCATGCCCAGCAAAACGCTCTTGCCCACGCCCGATCCCGCAAACAGGCCCAGCCGCTGTCCGCGTCCCACGGTCAACAACGCATTGATGGCACGCACACCGGTATCCATGGGTTCACGCACCGGATCACGGTCCATGGCATTGATCAGCCGCCGGTCCATGGCCTCAGCCACCACATCCTGCAAGGGACCGGCATGGTCGAGCGGCACCCCCTGGGCATCCACCACGCGCCCCAACAGACCATTGCCCATCGGCACACGCAAGCTACCCACACGGCCAAACGCACGCCGCACCCCGGTTTCGTCCAGGACAGGCACAGGAACGTACGGCATCGCGGGAACCACGCTGGCACCGCTGGAGAGTCCATGGATATCGCCTGCCGGCATCAGAAACGCACGGTCTCCGGAAAAACCCACCACTTCGGACAGCACTGGATCATGGCCATGCTGTTGCACCAGACACTGCGAACCTACCGGAACACGAATACCCACCGCCTCCAGCACCAAGCCGGTCAGCCGCGTCAATGTGCCACGCGTCTCCAGGGCATGCGGCTCTGCAACGCTGCGCCGCGCACCGGCCAGATAGCGCGACCAGGGCGAAGGGGCTTCAGCGGTCGTCTTCATGCGGCGTTTCCTCCCAGCCGGAGGCCAATCCCAAAGGTGCAATGGCGCGCTGCCAGCGTTTTTCAAGCGTGCCGTCCACCACCGTGCCCGCCTGTTCGGCCAGGCATCCGCCCGGCGGAACTGCGGCGTCAGCCACCCAACGCACGGATGCAGGCACCATCTGCTGCCCCAGGGCGTCGGCCAACAACGCATGATCCTGTGGATTGAGCCGTACAGTCACAGGCCGCCCATCTTCCACCAGCATACCCAGCGCTTCCTGCACCACCGCGGAGAGGGCGTGGGGATTGCTGCGCAACTCCTGCCGCACTACTTGCCGGGCAATCTCGCAGGACAACTCCAGCACCTCCTGCGCCATGTTCTGCTGCAGGTCCTGCAAGCGCATTTCCAAGTTCTGCACCAGCGCATCCAGCCTCTGGGCGGCTTCCTGGCCTTGTCCTGCGATGTAGTCATCCAGACGCTGCTGCCATTGCAGCGCGGCCTGGGCGGCACCTTGTTCCTGGCCCTGGGCAAAAGCTTCTGTGCGGGCCTGTTCCAGCAACGCTTGCCAGGCGGCCTCATCGAGCTCCACCTCGGCGGGCGCCTCCTCCTCGGGCACTTCCACAACAGCGTCGGAGCCATCGACAGACCCGAACTGCCACTGGGTCACATCGCCCACTTCCTCGCTCGGGATGAAGCGGGCATAGAGACGGCTTTTAGACGAATGCGTCGTCACCACCGCCTCCAATCACGATCTGGCCTTCATCCGCCAGGCGGCGCACCGTCTTGAGGATTTCCTTCTGCTGTGCTTCCACCTCGGACAGCCGCATCGGGCCACGCGACTCCAGGTCTTCACGCAGGGCTTCGGCAGCACGCGACGACATGTTCGACAGGAAGCGCTCGCGCAGCTCTGGCACAGCACCCTTGAGGGCCACGATGAGCGTCTCCGATGCAATTTCCTTGAGTACGGTCTGGATGGCGCGGTCGTCGAGCTTGGCCACGTCGTCGAACACGAACATCTTGTCCATGATTTTCTGCGCCAGGTCGGGATCGTGGCTGCGGATCGATTCGAGCACCACGGTATCGACGTTCGAGCCCAGCAGGTTGATGATCTCGGCCGCTGTCTTGACGCCACCGAGCGACGCCTTGCGGATCTTGTCGCCGCCCGCCAGCACCTTGAAGAGCACCTCGTTGAGGTCCTTGAGCGCCGTGGGCTGAATGCCCTCCAGCGTGGCCACGCGCAACAGCACTTCGCTGCGCTGGCGGTCGGTGAATTGCATGAGCACGGCCGCCGACTGCTCATGGTCCAGGTGCACCAGAATGGCCGCCACGATCTGCGGGTGCTCGTTGCGCAACAGTTCCGCCACGGAGAGCGGGTCCATCCATTTCAGGCTTTCGATGCCCGAGACATCGCCGCCTTGCAAAATGCGGTCGATCAGCAAGCCCGCCTTGTCGTCCCCCAGGGCCCGCTTGAGCACCGCACGCACATAGTTGCCGGTGTCGGACACCAGCAGGCTCTGCGCGGCTGCCGCGTTCGAGAACTTGGTGACCACCTCGTCCACCTTTTCGCGCGAGACGCTGCGCATGTGGGCAATGGTCTCCCCCAGCTTCTGCACCTCTTTGGGCGACAGATGCTTGAACACCTCGGCGGCTTCCTCCTCGCCAAGAGACATCAGAAAAATCGCGGCGTCGTTGAGACCCTGCTCGTCCATGGTGCTTCTTGCCGTTCAATTTGCAGGTCAGCCGCCAATGTCGCCGCTGACCCAGTTTTTCACAATATTGGCCACTGCCATCGGATTCTGGCGCACCAGCGCACGCGCATCCTCCAACCGCTGCTGTTCCGGCGTTACCTGGTCAGGCTCGCCATCCTTGGAAGGTGCCGGCAGCGCCGGGCGCTGCGGTGTCTCGGCCTCCAGCGCGTCGAGCTGGGCGCCCGCCATCGGAATGGCGCGCGGCTTGCCCAGCGTCTTGAGGGCCGGCCGCACCAGGCCCAGCAGAACCAGCGCGGCAAACAGGGACATCCCCACAGGCCAGGCAAAGCTGCGTGCCAGCTCGATCGTCTCAGGCTGCTTCCACAGCGGCGTATTGTCCACAGGCGGCGTGTCCATGCGGAACTGCGCATTCATCAGGTTGACCGAATCACCCCGGTCCTTGTTGAAACCAATGGTCTCGCGCACCAGCGCCGTCATTTGCTCGACCTGCTCGGGCGTGAGCGCCTTGGTCACCGTCTTCCCCTTCTCCTCGGACGACTGGTAGTTGACCACCACGGCTGCGCTCAGGCGCTTGACGGCCCAGTTGTTGCCCCGCACCACGCGCACGGTCTTGTCCACCTCGTAGTTGGTGGTGGATTCGCGTTTGGTGGTGCCCTTCTCGCTGCCCTGCTGGCCTGCTGCCGTGGGCGCCGGATTGGCACCGTTGATGGGAGCGGCCGATGGCGCCGGCGGCTGGTTGGCCACCGCCCCCGCCACCCCCGCTGTCTGCGAACTGGCGGTTTCGTTGTTTTCAAGTACCTGCTGGCTGCGGATCGCGGCGGCCTCCGGTGTCTGATTGGGGCGGTATTGCTCCGAGGTGGACTCCGTCTGGCTGAAATCCAGCTCCGCGGTCACCTGCGCCTTGACGTTGTCCCGTCCCACCACGGGCTCCAGAATATCCATGATCCGGCGGGTGTACTGCTGCTCGATCTGCTGCACATACTGCAATTGCTGTGCATCCACACCATTGCCTGCGCCGCCATCGGGCGACTGCGACAGCAGCTTGCCCGTGTCATCGAGCACACTCACGGCCGAAGGTGCCAGTTCGGGAACACTGGACGCCACCAGATGCACGATACCCGCCAGTTGGGCGCGGTCCAGAAAACGGCCGGGGTAGAGGCTGACCAGGATGGAGGCCGACGGCTTTTGCTGCTCCCGGAAAAACCCGTTCTGGTTGGGCAGCGCCAGATGCACGCGCGCACTTTGCACCGACGACAGGGCCTGGATGGAACGCGTCAGCTCCCCTTCAAGCCCCCGCTGGAAATTGAGCCGCTCCTGGAACTGCGTCATGCCAAAGCGGTTGGCTTCCATCAGCTCGAACCCCGACACCGAGCCCTTGGGCAAGCCTTGCGAAGCCAAGCGCAGGCGCACGTCGTGCACCCGGTCGGAGGGAACCAGAATCGCCCCCCCGCCATCGGCGTGCTTGTAGGGCACATTCATCTGCGACAGCTGCGCCACGATGGCACCGCCATCCTTGTCAGACAAATTCGAGAACAACACCCGGTAGTCCGGCTGGCGGCCCAATACCACCGCCGCAATGGCGGCTGCCACCAGAAGCGCCACGCCCACACCCAGGCGCATACGCTGCGCGCGGTCCATGGCGGACAGCCGCTGCAGCCATGTGGGGCTGGCGGGGGGAGTCAAGGGAGCTTCGACAACTGCGGACATCTTGTTTTCCAGTATGGCAGGCCTGGCGAGGATCCTGGCGTAGGGTCGATTATTCGGGCGTGCACTCTGCGACGTTCGCTGGATAAGCCGCGCATTTGACCATCAATTCCTGCGGATGGCCGCGCCCATCCCCACTAGGATTGCGTCATCCCCCATTCCCACCGGACACTGCCATGGACCTTCGCATTTCAAGCTCTCCCGCCCCGCTGGCGGGCGCCGGCCTGGCGCGCCGTGCCGCGGCGCCCGCCATGGAAACCAAGGACGCCGGCTTCTCCGGCGCGCTCAAGGGCGCACTGCAATCGGTCAGCGCTGCACAGAACAATGCCACCCACCTGCAGCAAGAGGTACAACTGGAGAACCCCGCGGTCAGCCTGGAAGAAACCATGGTGGCCATCCAGAAAGCGCAAATCGGCTTTCAGGCCACGCTGCATGTGCGCAACCGCATGGTGCAGGCCTACACCGACATCATGAACATGCAGGTATGAGTGGCGCAAATGCTATCAATTGAATAGCTGCTTGCGCTTATTGGGCGGGCAACTCAAGAACAAAAATACCCAATACCCAGTCAAATCAGGCGCCAGCAGCTCACAAAACAATAGCAACAACAACAAAGCCCCGCAATGCGGGGCTTTGTTGTTGAGGGACGGCTCTCAATGCATCATCTGCGGCTGGCCTTCAAACATGTGCTCGAATTGCGCCAGCCACGGCTCGGCCAGGCAGCGGATCTGCGCATCATTGCGCAGGATGCGCTGCATGATCATGGTTTTTTCCTTGCGCTGCTCGGGCAGCAATTCATGCTCCTGGGACTTGTAGCGCAACTCTTCGATCAGCACCGCACAGGCCCCTTCATAGCGCACCACGCCATCCCAGTCACGCTCCAGGGCAGCTTCCAGCATCTTGCGGCTGCTGTCCTCGATGGCTTTGTAGTAGTCGATCAAGGTGGACATGGTTCAAGCCTCCTGCAGCGCAGCGCGCGCCGAATCGGGCGCTTCGTCCACGCTTGCGACAGGCCTGCGGATTTCATTCCACCCCTGGGCCACCGGCTCAATCAAGCGCTGTACCTCGAGCAGCATGGCATCGTCGTTGCGGGCGTTCGCCAAGGTAAGACGACGGATACAGTAGTCGTACAAGGTTCCCAGGTTCACCGCCAGTTCCCCGCCCTCTTCACGATCAAGCGCGGTATTCAGACCCTCGTCCAGGATGCGGATGGCCTTGGTCACCGAATTGCATTTGAGCAAGACATCCCCCCGCGCCAGCGCACCGCGGGCAGTGGCGATGGCGCTGATGGCGCCCTGCAGCAGCAGACTGACAAGCTGGTGCTGGTCGATGGTGTGCATGCTGGTTTCAACATTGATGCGCTGGTACGCATTGGCTGCACGGGGAGAGTGGGCGCTGAACATGCTGGGCTTCCTTGCAGAGAGATAAGTGTTTTATCGGCGCTTCAGGACAAAACTGTAGCGCCCTCCCTCATTCCTTCGACTTGTTCCAGGCCGTCACCTGCTGGCTGATATAGGCATTGAGCGCATTGAGGCTGGCCAGTTGGGTATCGAGTGCACTGTAGCGCCGATTCAACTGCGTCTCCACCGCCTGCGCACGTTCTGAGACACGGGTCTGGTCCTTGGCATTGCGGTCCAGGCTGAGCTGCAGCGTAGCATCCTTGGCCTTGAAGAAGCCGTCGGCCGACAGCAAACTGGTGGTCAGCGCCTTGATCTTGACCGCAATCCCCTGGGCCGAGCCCGACTCGGTGCTGCGGAACATATTCTTGACTTCATCAGGTTTTTCGAGGGCCTTGGCAAGCTTGGCCGAATCGACCGCCAGATTGCCTCCCAACTGCTGCGTGATGCCCACATCGGCCAGCCGCTGAAAGACGGAAGAAGCCGTGGACACAGACTGCACGGCACTGCGCAAGGCATTCTGCAAGCCAATGGCGGTGGAATCCCCCTGGAACAAGCCCGCCTGCTTGGTCGTGCCATCGTATTTGGTTGCATCGCTGAGCAGTTCATTGATGGCGTTGTAGGCTGCCACGAAATCGTCGATGTTCTTGGTCAGCGCGCTGTTGTCCTTGGCAATCGTGATATCCACGGCCGCAGTGGTCACGGCCTCGGCCTTGAAGGTCACACCGGCAACGGTATTGGCGAAGGTGTTGGTGGCCGATGTCACGGCAATGCCATTGACCGTTGCATGGGCGTTCTCGGCCGCCTGCGTCACCGTGCTGCCCGCCACCAGGCGCGAGAGTCCATTGGCATCGTCGTCCACCCCGTCCGCATCGGTCACACTCAACCGAAACCCTGCTTCTTCGCCTGTGTTCTTGCCGCGCAGCAACAAACGTTCGCCCGACGCATCGCTGAGCACCGTGGCCGTCACGCCCGCGTCGGCACCATTGATCTTGCTGGCGATATCAAACACCGTATCCGATGCGGTAATGTCAATGTCGACCGGCACCCCGGCACCCGGCGTGAAAGAGGCGGGCGAGACACTCCATTGCCCCAGTTCGAGCCGCAGCGTGCCCGCCCCCAGGGCGCCGCCTACCGGCAACAGGCTGGCCGAAGCGGTGGCCTGCGCTTTGGCCAGGCCCTGCACTTCCACGCTGAACGTGGTCGGCAAGGTCCCACCAATGGCCGTTGCCGACACTGCCGAACTGTTCGACGACGTGGCGGATACAGCATTCCAGCCGGTCACACTGGTCAACTTGCCTGCCGCATCGGCCAGCGTCGACACCATGGACTTGATCTGCCCAAACGCCGAAATCTTGGTCTGCACCGTGGCAGCCTGCAGTTTGAGCTTTTCGAGCGGCTGCTTTTCGATGGCAACGAGTTGCGAGACGATCGATTTGACGTCCAAGCCACTGCCGATACCGGGAGATGAAATCGTTGCCATACCAAGCCCCTTTCAGATGCAGCGGAAATTATGTCGCCAAACGCGCCATGTGAACCGCCGTATTCACACCAGGAAACCCGCCAGTTCCTGCGGCCCTGGCAAATGAATCCCCAAAAGCCAAATGACGACGGCAGTCTGACTGCCGCCGCCTGGCGTCTTCGCGGGGCGGCGCATCGCGCCCCGCACTGCCCACTGCAAATCAACGCAGCAAGGCCAGAACCCCCTGCGGCAACTGGTTGGCCTGTGCCACCATCGCTGTCCCCGCCTGCTGCAGGATCTGGGCGCGCGACAGGTTGGCAGTTTCTGCAGCAAAGTCGGCATCCAGAATCCGGCTGCGTGACGACGACAGATTCTCCGAGGTCACCTGCAAATTGTTGATCGACGTTTCAAAACGTGACTGCAAGGCGCCAAGCTTGGCACGTTCACCGTTAATAAATCCCAGGGCAGAATCCACCGTCTTGAGCGCCGCTGTAGCTGTATCAAATGTGGAAACATCCAACTCCGATACTTTTTGCAAAGAGGAATTGGCAGTGGACATCGCGTTTGTAGATGTCGCAATTACGCCGTAAGATTTTTCAGAGTCCAATGCAATATAACCACCAGTTATCCAGGATTCCTCCGCAAACCCAACGATGATGCCAAACGCCGTACCTACCGTAGCCAAGTGACCATTGCTGTCATTCGCCATTTTCTGCGCGGTCACTGTTCCAGACGTCAACGAGCCATTGTCCACCACCATGATGTTGCTACCCGTGGTGTTGCTCAGGATAAGACCGGTACCGGCATCATTCAGCCGTGCAGTAATGCCTGTCTTGGACGATTTGTCGTTGATTGCAGAGATCGCACCCGATAACCCATCGGCACCTGAAACAGCACTAATGGAAAATGACACCGTTTCTACATTGGAATTTTCTGATCGCAACCCTAGTGTCCATGCCCCTGTGGTATCAAAGACAAGTTGTGCCGCAGTTCTTGCGCTTGCAGAAACTCCAGTTTTTGCAGTTTGCGCATTGATATTGTCGGCGGTGACTTTGGCAGATTCATTTAAATTGACCGCAATATTCGCTGAGCCAAGGGCTCCATTAATAGCCAGTGACCCGCTCGCGACGCCGTTGCTGGAAAAACTATAGGGTGCGGTGTCAGGCAAAACGGAAACACCATCAGCCCCAGTACCAATGATTTGATTATTGCCATATTGGTTGGTGCGCAGGTTGGCCGTGGCGGCCACAATGGTCTGGTTGGCGTTGGCCCCCACCTGGAACTGCTGGGTGCCAAAGGTGCCGTCA
>JAMLIQ010000043.1 GCA_023954095.1 Burkholderiaceae bacterium
GTGTCGAACTGGCGCGACGACCCCAGCAGCCACTGGCCCGTGGGGCGCGGCTGCAGGTTGAAGGCGACCGAGGTGCCTTCGGTCTGGTGGGCGTTTTTGACATAGCCCAGCTCGACCAATTGGTGACGCACGGTGGCTCTGCCCCGGTCCGTGATGGCCAGGTGGCCTTTTTTGGGGCGGATGGGCAGCTCGGGGCAGAACTGCGTGGCGTGGATACCGGCCGCCAGCAGCACGGCGCCGCCTTCGCGCACGCTGCCGTCGGTGCATACCACGCGGCGGCCTTCGATGCGCTCAACCTGCAGCTTCTCGATCTGTATGGGGGTTGCGGCATGGCGCAGCAGCCACTCGGCGGCGTTGGGGGCATAGACCATGCTGTCGCCGCTCACGCGCAGCGCGCCGTGCAGGCCGGGGCGCAGCACAGGCTCCTGCGCGGCAAGTTCGCGGGCGTTGAGAAGTTCGCAGGCGATGCCATGGGTTTGCAGGCGCGCGCGTTTGTGCTCGGCCTCCTGCATCTCCTCGGCGTCGGCTGCCACCCACAGCGTGCCGCAGTGGGTGAAAGCCGTGCTGGGCGCTTCGGCGGCCATGCGCGGCGCCCAGGCGTGCCACTGCGTGAGCGAGGCCTGGCTCAGCGCCAGTTCGGCGGGGTTGTCGTCCATCACCACCAGGTGGCCCATCCCCGCATTGGTGGCGCCGCCCAGGCGGGCGTCGAGCACCAGCACACGCTGGCCTGCATGGGCCAGGGCATGGGCGCAGGCCGCGCCCACCATGCCGGCGCCGATGACGATGACGTCGGGATGCGGCATTTAGAGTTGAATGCCCCAGCCAAACGGGTCGTTTGGCTCGATGAGCAAGGTGGCCTCGGCGCTCATGAAGGCGCGGCCGCGCAGGGTGGGGATGAGCTGGCCGTCTTCCAGCGCATAGCTGGCTTCGAACTGGCTGCCGATGATGCTGGCCTGGCGCCAGACCTGGCCCGGTTGCAAGCGGCCGTCCGCCGCCAGGCAGGCCAGCTTGGCGCTGGTGCCGGTGCCGCAGGGCGAGCGGTCGTAGGCGCCGCCGGGGCAGAGCACAAAGTTGCGGCTGTCGGCCTGGTCGTCGTCCGCAAAGAGTTCGATGTGGTCAATCAGGCCGCCGTCGCTGCCGCGCACGCCTTGGTCTTCCAAGGCCTTTTGTACGGCGAGGGAAAAGGCGGTGAGCGTGGCGAGGTTGTTGCTTTCCACACGCTGCTCGTGCTTTGTAATCAGAAAGAACCAGTTGCCGCCCCAGGCCACATCGCCGGTGACCGGGCCATGGCCGGGCACGTCCACGGTCATCTGGTGGTGCAGGCGGTAGGCCGGCACATTGCGCACGCTGACCGAGCCGTCGTCGTGCAGCGTGGTCTGCACCGTGCCCACAGGCGTCTCGATGCCATGCACGCCGGGTTGGATGCGGCCCATGTGGGCCAGCGACGCCACCACACCGATGGTGCCGTGGCCGCACATGCCCAGATACCCGCTGTTGTTGAAGAACACCACACCCGCAGCGTTGCGCGCATCCACGGGCGGGCAGAGCAGGGCGCCGACGATGACATCATTGCCGCGGGGTTCGAGCACGGTGGCGGTGCGCCAGCGGTCATGCTCGGCGGCCAGCCGGGCGCGGCGTTCGGCCATGCTGCCGGTACCCAGGCCGGGGAAACCGTCCACTACCAGCCGCGTGGGTTCGCCGCCAGTGTGGGAGTCGATGATTTTGATGCGGTGCATAGTGAATCCAGAAAAATGGCCTGCAGATCGTGCAGGCCACAAACTCCCGCACGCAGCGGGAGCCGGAGACGATCAGTAGCTGGCCAGCGGCACGGGCGCCGCGTTGCGGAAGGTCAGGACGGTGATGGGCGCCTGCTTCAGATTGCCCTTGTCGTCGTAGGCATAGGTGCCTGCAACGCCTTTGTAGCTCAACTGGTACATCTGCGCACCCACCTTGTCGGGACTGGTGGCGTTGGCCTTTTGCATCGCGTGGGCGATGAACTGCATCTGGTCGTAGTACGAGGCCGCATAGGCGTCCGCATCGCGCTTGAAGCGTTCCTTGTACTTGGCCTTGAAGGCGCTGCCGCCTTCGACCTTGTCGAGCATGCTGCCACCTTGCGCGCAGATCACCGTGTCGTTGACGGCATCGCCGCCGAGCTTGCCCACTTCGGGGCTGCACAGGGTGTCGCCGCCCAGCAGTTTGGCGTTGATGCCGAGCTGCTTCATCTGGCGGGCCATGGGCGCGGCCTGCGGAGCGTAGCCGCCAAAGAAGATGGCCTGTGGCTGTTTGGCCTTCAGGCTGGTCAGGATGGAGAGGAAGTCGGTGGACTTGTCGGTGGTGAATTCCTGGCCGACCACGGTCAGGCCCAGTTTCTTGGCTTCCTTGCTGAACTCTTCGGCCACCCCCTGGCCGAAGGCCGTGCGGTCGTCGATGACGGCGACGTTTTTCACCTTCATCACGTTGGCGGCGTAGATGGCCATGTTCGAGCCGATCTGCGTGTCGCTGGCGATGATGCGAAACAGGTTCTTGTAGCCGCCTTGCGTGACCTTGGGGTTGGTGCCCACGGTGGAGACCATGGCGCCGCCCTGGCTGTAGACGCGCGATGCGGGAATGGTCACGCCCGAGCAGTACGGGCCGAGCACGTATTTGACACCACTGTCCACGAACTTTTGCGCGACGCTGACGCCGGAGCGGGCATCGCACTGGTCGTCTTCGGACACCAGTTCAAATTTCAACGTCTTGCCTGCCACGGTGATCTTCTTGGCGTTGAGTTCTTCAATCGCCATGCGCACACCGTTCTCGTTGTCCTTGCCGGCAAAGGCGTTGGGGCCGGAGAGAGGGCCGCTGTGGCCAATGGTGATGACCTGTTCTTCGGCGTGAACGTGGCCTGCGAAGGCGAGTGCAACGAGAACAGCGGTGCTGGAAATGGCAGATTTCATCAGGATTCCTTTCGGTTAAACGGGGCAGGATACAGAGCGAACCTGGTTCAAATGCATTTCCAGTGCTTCTATTAGAAATGCTCTCCGGGGTGAAGCGCCAGGCACCGCCACACCCTTTTTTCATCGGTCTGGTGGAGCGGCGTTCAGTCCACCGAGCGGTACTTGGCAGGGCGCGTGTCCAGTGCCTTCTTGACGATGCGTTCGATGAACGCACGTTCCTCGCCTACCAGGGGCAGGCGCGGACGGCGCATGTGCTCGGTGCCGGTGCCGACGAGCAGATCGATCAGCTTGAGGTTCTGCACCAGCTTGTTCGACACGTCCAGGTGCAGCAGCGGCGTCATCCACTGGTAGAGCGTGAGGGCTTCTTCGTACTGCCCAGCCTTCATCAGGTCGTACAGCGCCACGGTCTCGCGCGGGAAGGTGCAGCCCACGCCCGCCAGCAAGCCGTCGCAGCCCAGTGCCAGGCCTTCAAACGCCAGATCGTCCACGCCCAGAAACAGTTGGAAGCGGTTGCCCAGCGCCAGGCGCAGGTCAGTCACCCGGCGGATATCGCCACAGCTTTCCTTGATGGCCACGACCCATTCGCAGTCGGCCAGTTCGGCAAAGTGTTCGGGCTTCAAGTCCACGCGGTAGGCGATGGGGTTGTTGTAAACCATGATGGGCTTCCTGGCGGCCTCGGCCATGGCGCGCACGTTGGCGATGGCTTCGCGTGCGTCGGCCACGTAGATGACCGAGGGCATGACCATGTAGCCGTCCACACCCAGGGCATTGGCGCCCTTGATGAAGCGCAGGGCTTCGCTGGTGGAGGTTTCCGAGACGTTGGCCAGCACCGGGACGCGGCCTTTGGCTGCCTCGATGGCAATGCGCGTGACTTCGAGTTTTTCTTCCAGTGTCAACGTGCTGAACTCGCCCAGCGAGCCACAGGTGACGAGGCCGTGGATGCCGTTGCGGATCTGGAAGTCAATGTGCCGCGCCGTGCCTTCGGCGTCGATGGTCTCGTCGGCGTGGAACTTGGTGGTGATGGCAGGAAAAATGCCTTGCCAGCGGGGATTGCTCATGGATGCTCCTGGTGGATGGGTGGGGTTGAATTGTTGATATATTAACAAGATATTTAAAAATCGAAATCAGGGTAAACACGGAAGATCCACCGATGCAATGACCGAGGGAGTTGCCGGACATGAAAAAACCGCCGTTGCCCGAAGGCAAGGCGGTTTGAACCTGGATCGTCCAGGGGGGGCGCAACCAGGGAGGGTCAGTCCGCCGCGTGGGCCAAAGTCCTCACAGCTTTTTCACCAGCACCTGGCTGCGCCGGTCCCAGTTGTATTTGCGCTTGCGGGCCTCGGGTAGCCAGTCGGGGTCTACCTGCACGAAGCCGCGCTTGATGAACCAGTGCATGGTGCGGGTCGTGAGCACAAAGATGCTGGACAGGCCCATGGCGCGCGCGCGCTGTTCGATGCGCTTCATCACCTTCTCGCCGTCGCCCTGGCCCTGGCTTTGGGGGGACACGGTGAGGGCCGCCATTTCGGCGGTCTTGGCTTCGGGGTAGGGATAGAGTGCGGCGCAGGCAAAGATCACACCGTCGTGCTCGATGATGGTGTAGTGGTCGGCATCGCGCTCGATCTCGGTGCGGTCGCGCTTGACCAGGGTGCCGTCCTTCTCGAAGGGCTCGATCAATTGCAGGATGCCGCCCACATCGTCGGCAGTGGCTTCGCGCAGGCTCTCCAGCTTTTCGTCGATGACCATGGTGCCGATGCCATCGTGCACATACACCTCCAGCAGCAGCGCTCCATCGGTGGAAAACGGCAGGATATGGCTCCGTTCCACCCCCGCCTTGCATGCACGTACGCAATGCTGCAGATAAAAACCGGTGTCGGTGGGTTCATGGGCCGGTGCAATCTGGGTCAGCAAGGCCTCGGCAGCCGCCAGGGGGAGCTCGGTATCGATGGGGTTGTCTTCGCTGGCCGGGGCATCGTGCTGGATGCGGATGCCCGGAATCTCCGTGAGAAAAATCAGCTTGTCGGCCTGCAGTTCGCTGGCAACGCTGGTGGCCACCTCTTCCATGTTCAGGTTGAAAGCCTCGCCGGTGGGTGAAAAACCGAACGGCGACAGCAACACCAGCGCACCCATGTCCAGCGACCGCATGATGCCTGCCACATCCACCTTGCGCACCAGGCCGGTGTGCTTGAAGTCCACACCGTCCACAATGCCCACGGGCCGGGCGGTCAGGAAGTTGCCCGAGATGACACGCACCGTGGAGCCCGCCATGGGCGTATTCGGCAGCCCCTGGCTGAAGGCCGCCTCGATCTCGTAGCGCAGCTGGCCTGCCGCCTCCTGGGCGCAGTCCAGCGCCACGGAATCGGTGATGCGCATGCCATGGGAATAGCGGGCCGCATGCCCTTTGGCCTGGAGCTGCTCATTCACCTGGGGGCGAAAACCGTGGACCAGCACGATGCGCACGCCCATGCTCTGGATCAGTGCCAGATCCTGCACGATACCGGGCAGCTTGCCCGCGGCAATGGCCTCTCCGGCGATCCCCACCACGAAGGTCTTGCCCCGGTGCATGTGGATGTAGGGCGCCACCGACCGGAACCAGGGGACGAAGGTGAAATTGAAAACGGTGGACATGCGGCAGGCGGGTCGGTCAAAAGGGTGAAAAGACACCGACAAAGCGCCGGTGCGCGATTTTCACCGATTTGACAGCCGTGGGTCGTGTCTCGCTCAGCTTGGCCCCGTGCACGGAGCCAGCATGTCCAGCGTGCCGTCCCGTGCCGTGGTGCCGACACGCGCCAGCCCCAGCATGGTGTGGAACAGGTTGTCGTGCGACCAGGGCTGTGCAGCCTGCGCGCGCAGGCAGTCCAGCCGCAGGCCCTGCGCCTGCTGCAGGGGTTTGGAGACCCAGGTCAGCATGGGCACATGGGTTTGTTCGGTGGGGGCCATGCGGTAGGGCATGCCGTGCAGGTACAGGCCCTTCTCGCCCAGGGATTCGCCGTGGTCCGAAACGTACACCAGTGCCGTGGGGCGCTGCAGGGTCTGCAGCCAGCGCACGGTTTCGGCCAGCAGGTGGTCGGTATTGCGCAGCGAGTTGTCATAAGCGTTCTGGATCTGCTCCGGGGGGCATTCCTGCAGTGCATGGCTGGTGCATTCAGGCTGGAACAGCTTCATGGCGGGTGGCGAGCGTTTGTAGTACGCCGGTCCATGGCTGCCCATCTGGTGCATGACGACCACCGTACCCCGGGCGCGGCGCTCGGGGTCGAGCCGGGCCAGTTCATCGGGCAGGGCGCGCAGCATGGCTTCGTCGAAACATTCGCCCTCGGGGCAGATGTCGGGCAGGTTCAGGTTGCGGGTATCGGCATGGGGTACGCGGTCGCAGACGCCCTTGCAGCCCGACTGGTTGTCCAGCCACAGCACGGCCAGCCCGGCGCGCTGCAGCACATCCAGCAGGTTTTCCTGGCGGGTGTCGCCCCCGTCAAAGGTCTCGCGCCCCTGGGGCGAGAACATGCAGGGCACCGAGGTCTGGGTGTTGGTGCCGCAGGAGCTGACGCTGGAGAAATACACCAGGTCGCCCTCGGACTGCAGTTGCTTGAGCAGGGGCGTGGTGTCGCGCCCATAGCCGCCCAGGCCAAAATTGGCGGCGCGCGCCGTCTCGCCCACCACCAGCACGATGAGGGGTGATGTGTCGGCTGAGTCGCCGGGCGACATAAGGTGGGCATCCATGCCCACAGGCTGCAATGTTTGCTGGGCCTGTGCGGCGCGCCCGACCGACACCCGTGCGACGGCGTAGACCGTGTTGAAGGGGTTGATCATGTAGCGCAGCGTCTTGTGGTTGCGCATGAGGGACGCCACGTCCTGGAATGAGATCCACAGCATGGCAACCGCCACCAGCAGGCCCAGCAGCCCTACGCCGAGCTGCTGCAGCACGAGCCGTCCGCCCCCCACGCGGCGCACGGGCTGGCGCCACCACCAGAGGCCAGGCAGCACTGCGCCCAGGAGCAAGGTCACCACCAGCGGCCAGGAAACGAGGTCCAGCGCTTCGCCCATGTCGGTCTGGACCACATTGGTCAGCATGCTGGGGTCGATCACGATGCCATAGCTGGACATGAAGTAGCTGCTGGATGCGGTGATGAGCAGCAGCGCGATGCCCGCCGGTTTGAGCCAGCGCGGCCAGAGGAACAGCCCCAGCAGCAGCACGGTGGCGGCCAGCACCACCAGCACCAGCGAGCCCAGGGTCACGACGGATTGCAGGCCATGGGTTTCCGGAAGCTTCCAGAGCGCCCTCCACAAAGGGAGGTTGCCTGCCGTGGCCAGCCAGAGGGCCAGAACCAGGAGCAGGGCGGTGGGGTGCCAGGGGGCGCGGGAGGAAGAAGGCATCAGTCAGTGATCGGAGCACGAAGTGCGGCGATTCTGGACAAGCAGCCTTATCCGGGCATTAACCGGGTATTAACCGGGCCATGACAGCGTGAACTGGTGCGGCGAAGTGGGCGTGCCCGGAGCGTGTTGCAGGGCAATGCCTTGGGCATCTGCCATGCGCTGCACCAGGTCCAGGCCCACGCCCATGCCGGGATTGGCGCTGGCTTGTGCGCCGGCGCGTGCGCCGTTGTCACTGACCGCCAGGGTGCCGGTGCCTTGGGGGGTCTGGGCCACGCGCACCTCGACCAGTGTGCCGGGAGGGGTGTGGCGCAGGGCGTTGTCCACCAGGTTGCGCAGTATCAGTTCGACCATCGTGGCGTGGCCTTGAACCTTCACGGGACGGGGCGGCGCGTCCAGCGCCAGCTCCTGGTGGCGTTCATAGGCCAGCGGGGCGTGGTCGGCCAGTACGCGCTGCGCCAGGGCGCACAGGTCGATGGTTTCCGAGGCAAGGGCTTCCAGGCTTTGGGCGCGTGCCAGGTCCAGCAACTGGCCCAGGATGTGCCCTGCACGCAGGGCGTCCTGTTCAACGGTCTGCAGGGCCTGCGTGCGGTCGGCCGCATTGTCCGCCTCGCGTGCCCGACGGGCCTGCAGCAGCATTGCGGTCAGCGGGGTACGCAGTTCGTGCGCCACGTCCGAGGTGAAGCGGCGTTCGCGTTGCAATTGCAGCTGCTGGCGCTGCACCAGGGTGTTGATGGCATCCACCGTATAGGTCAGTTCCCGGAAGGGCTGCTGTTCGGGCAAGGTTTGCCCGGCGTCCAGGTCCAGCGCAGCAATCTGGTCGGACAGGCGTTCGAGCGGCAGCAGGCCTTTGCGGATGGCCCAGGCCATCAGCAGGGCGACCAGTGGCAGCAGCACGAGCGAAGGCAGCACAATGTCTTCGGCAAGGTCCGTGCCCAGGTGCTGGCGCCAGCCCATCTCGGTCAGTACGGCCACCCGGCGCGCTGTGGTGGTATCGGCGGAAGCATCGGCGACAAAGACCCGCCACGTCAAAGCGGGGTAGGCGGGGTCCAGCGCCAGTGTATGGTGGCCGGGGGGCAGGCTGGCGGGCAGCAGGGCGGCAATGCCATGGGTGTCCCACACGACGCGCTCATCGTCCCAGACCACCAGGCGCAGTTCAGGGGCGTACACCGTGGCGTAGGGGCTTCTCGCAGGTGGCGCTGCGGGTTGCGGCGTTGCCTTGAGCAGCCGGGCAGACGGGTGGAGCAGCGGTTCTGCGACCGAGACCAGGTGGCCATCCAGAATTTCGTCGGCCTCGTCCAGCCCCGTGTAATACGCCACGGCGGCCAGTGCCAGCCAGACGATGGCCAGTGTCAGCAGGGCCCAGGTCCAGAGATAGCGGCGCAGCAGGCGTGGTGCGGAGGAATTCATGGAGTCTCGTCCTGCGGGGGGGCATCGTCGTCCGGGCGCGGCACGAAGTAGCCCACGCCGCGCACCGTCTGCAGCAGGTTGCTGCCCAATTTGCGGCGCAGGTGGTGGATGTGGACTTCCAGGGCGTTGCTCTCCAGCGCATCGTCGAAGCCGTACAGGGCTTCTTCGAGCCGCTGGCGGGAGAGCACCTTGCCGCTGGCGCGCAGCAGGGCCAGCAGCAGGGCAAATTCCTTGGCGCGCAGGGGCACCAGCGTACCTGCGCGGTGCACGGTGTGCGCGGCCGGGTTCACCACCAGGTCGCCGTGCAGCAGCAAGGGGGAGGCCCGGCCCTCGCTGCGGCGCAGCGCGACACGCATGCGTGCCAGCAGTTCTTCGGGGGCAAAGGGTTTGACGAGGTAGTCGTCCGCGCCTTCGTCCAGGCCGGATACGCGGTCGGTCAGGGCGTCGCGGGCAGTCATGATGAGCACGGGCAGCGTGCGGCCCTCCTGGCGCAGCCTGCGCAGCCAGTCAATGCCGTCGCCGTCGGGCAGGCCCAGATCGAGCAGTGCCATGTCGAAAGCTTCGGTATGCAGGGCCGCACTGGCGCAGGCCAGGCTATTGCAAATGTCCACGGCATAGCCCGCGCCCTTCAAGGTGGCGGCCAGGCCGCTGGCAATGCCCGCATCGTCCTCGACAATCAGAATCCGCATCCAGAGTCCCCGCGCTGTGTTTCCAGGGCGATTGTCTCGCACGCGCAGGTGTTCGCAGCCAATGCGCCGCGCGCTATCGATAATGGAGGGCTATGTCCATTTCTGATGCGTCCCCACCGGCACCTTCCCGCCCGTTTGTACTGGAGTTTCCGGCGTCCCTGCCGGTCTCGGGGCGGCGCGACGAGATCATGGCGGCCATGCAGGCCCACCAGGTCATCATCGTCTGCGGTGAAACCGGTTCGGGCAAGACCACCCAGTTGCCCAAGATCGCGCTGGCCATGGGGCGCGGCAGGTGCAATGCGCCGCCCGGCCAGAAGGGTCGGCTCATTGGCCACACCCAGCCGCGCCGCATTGCCGCCAGCAGCGTGGCCAAGCGCATCGCCGAAGAGCTGAAGACGCCGCTGGGCGAAGTGGTGGGCTACAAGGTGCGTTTTCAGGACCGCCTGAGCCAGGGTGCCTCGGTCAAGCTGATGACCGACGGCATTTTGCTGGCCGAGACGCAGACCGACCCGCTGCTCTTGGCCTACGACACGATCATCATCGACGAGGCGCACGAGCGCAGTCTGAACATTGACTTTTTGCTGGGCTATATCCGCGAGATCTTGCCCCGGCGGCCCGACCTGAAGGTGGTGGTGACGTCGGCCACGATTGACGCGGACCGTTTTGCCAGACATTTTGAAAGCAAGGACGGCCCGGCGCCGGTGCTCATGGTGTCCGGCCGCATGTTCCCGGTGGAGCAGCGCTGGCGCCCGTTCGAAGAATCGCGCGACTACGGCTTGAACGAAGCGATCGCCGACGGCGTGGACGAGCTTTGGCAGGGCAATGCCGGCGGCGATATTTTGGTGTTTTTGCCCGGCGAGCGCGAAATCCGCGAGGCCGCTGACCACCTGCGCAAGCACCTTGCGCACAACGTGGTGACGCGCAACGCCGAGGTGCTGCCGCTGTTCGCGCGCCTGTCGCAGGCCGAACAGGACCGCATCTTTGACGGCCACACGGGGCGGCGCATCGTCCTGGCGACGAACGTGGCCGAGACTTCGCTCACGGTGCCGGGCATCCGCTATGTGATCGACGCGGGCACGGCGCGCGTCAAGCGCTACAGCCTGCGCAGCAAGGTCGAGCAATTGCTGGTCGAGCCCATCAGCCAGGCGGCGGCCAACCAGCGCGCCGGGCGCTGCGGGCGGGTGGCCAACGGCATCTGCATCCGGCTGTACGACGAGAAGGACTTCACGGGCCGGCCGCGCTTCACCGACCCCGAAATTTTGCGCAGCTCGCTGGCCGGCGTGATCCTGCGCATGAAGTCGCTGCACCTGGGCGACGTGGCGCAGTTTCCGTTCATCGATGCGCCCTCGGGCCGCGCCATTGCCGATGGCTACCAACTGCTGCACGAACTGGGCGCAGTGGATGAGCAGAACGAATTGACTTCCACGGGCCGCGAGCTCTCGCGTCTGCCGGTCGACCCCCGCGTGGGCCGGATGATTCTGGAAGCGCGCGAGCGCGGCGCGCTCAGCGAAGTGCTGGTGATTGCCAGCGCGCTCAGTCTGCAGGACGTGCGCGACCGCCCCATGGAGGCGCAGCAGCAGGCCGACCAGCAGCACGCCAAGTTCGACGACGAGAAAAGCGAGTTCAGCGGGTACCTGACGCTGTGGAACTGGCTGCAGCAGGCGCGCGGCGGCAGCATGCCCCTCCTCGCCTCGGCCCGTGTGCAGCAGGCGCAATCGCGCAAGAAGGCCCCCAACCAGGCGTTTTTGCCCGTAGCGCAGCGCCTGAGCGCACCGCAGCCTGCGGCGCCCGCCGCCGCGCTCGCCGGCACGGCCCCGGCGCACAAGCTCAGCAACCGCCAGTACGAGCAGCTGCTGCGCCAGAACTTCATCAACGTGCGCCGCGTGCGCGAGTGGCGCGACGTGCACAGCCAGCTCCTCACCGTGGTGGCCGAGCACCGCTGGGAATTGAACCCCCAGCCCGCCAGCTACGAGGCGCTGCACAAGTCCATGCTGGCCGGGCTGCTGGGCAACATCGGCTTCAAGCCGGAAGAAGAGGACGTGTACCTGGGTGCGCGCGGCATCAAGTTCCACCGCCACCCGGGCGCGCACCTGCGCAAGAAGCCCGGGCGCTGGATCGTTTGCGCCGAACTGGTGGAAACCGCCCGCCTGTTTGGCCGGGGTATTGCCCACATCGACCCGCAATGGCTGGAGGAGGTGGGCGCGCACCTGCTGAAGAAGCAATTGCTCGATCCCCATTGGGAGAAAAAGGCCGCCGAAGTGGTGGCCTTCGAGCGCGCCACGCTGTACGGCCTGGTGGTCTACAGCGGGCGGCGCAAGCCTTTCGATCAGGTGGACCCGCACGCTGCGCGTGAAATGTTCCTGCGCCAGGCGCTGGTAGCAGGCGATGTGCTGCCCGACTGGGGCAAACGCCTGCCGTTCCTGGCCGCCAACGAAAAGCTCATCGCCAAGGTGGAGGAACTGGAGCACAAGTCGCGCCGCCAGGACGTGCTGGTGGACGAAGAACTCATCTTCGCCTTCTACGACCAGCAGGTGCCGCAGGACGTGTGCAACGGCCGCAGCTTCGAGCATTGGTACCGCCAGGAAAGCAAGGCCCGGCCCGACCTGCTCAAGCTCACGCGCGACGAGCTCATGCGCCACGAGGCGGCGGGCATCACCACCAGTGCCTTTCCCAAGATGGTGCGCTTGGGTGGCGTGGACTGCCAGGCCAGCTACCTGCACGAACCCGGCGACCCGCGCGATGGCATCACCGTCACCATTCCGCTGTTCGTGCTCAACCAGGTGCAGGAGGAGCGCTGCGAGTGGCTGGTGCCCGGCATGCTCAAGGACAAGATCCAGGCCCTGCTCAAAAGCCTGCCGCAGCGCCCGCGCAGCCGCTTTGTGCCGCTGCCCGACAGCGCCACGCGCCTGGCGGCCCTGCTGGGCACGCCCGACCGCGTGGGCCACACCGGGCTGGTGGATGCGCTGCTCAAGCAGGTGCGCGACGAGACCTCGCTCGACGTCAAGCGCGCCGATTTCAAGCTCGACATGGTGCCGCCGCATTTGTTCATGAACTTCCGCGTGGTGGACGAGCACGGCCGCCAGCTCGGCCAGGGGCGAAGCTTAGGCGCGCTCAAGGCCGAACTCGGTGCCAAGGCACGCGGGGCCTTCCAGGCGCTTGCTTCGCTAAAGATAGCGCCTGGCGCTGTCAGTAAGCCAAATTCAGATAAAAAACAATCTGAAAATACCGTAAATAAAGCGCAAGCAGCTCCTGAAAAGAGAGCTAAACAAGCACCTTCTGCGCAGGTCGAGGCACGCCACACCGCCTGGACCTTCGGCGAACTGCCCGAGCTGATGGAGATCGGCAAGGGCGGGCAGACACTGATCGGCTTTCCTGCACTCATCGACGCGGGCGACGCCGTCACCATCGAGGTGTTCGACGAGCCCGAGGTGGCCGCCGCAAAGCACCGCGCGGGCCTGCGGCGCCTGTTTGCGTTGCAGATCAGGGATGCGCTGAAATACCTGGAAAAGAACCTGCCCGACCTGCAGAAGATGGCCGTGGCCTATATGCCGCTGGGCACCCAGGAAGAGCTGCGCAGCCAGATCCTCGACGTGGCGATGGACCGTGCGTTCCTGCTTGAACCCTTGCCCGCCAATGCGGAGCAGTTCGGGCGCCGCGTGCAGGAAGGGCGGGGACGCCTGACCTTGATCGCCAACGAAGTGGCGCGCCTGGCCGCCACCATCCTTGCCGAGTACGCCGCAGCGGCGCGCAAGATCAAGGACACCAAGGGCGCGCCCGATGCGGTCGCCGATGTGCAGCAACAGCTCCAGCGCCTCGTGCCCAAGAATTTCCTGGCCACCGCCCCCTGGCCGCAACTGGCGCACTTTGCCCGCTACCTCAAGGCCATCACCGCACGTCTGGACAAGCTGCGCGCCGACCCGGCCCGCGACGCGGCAAAACTGGCCGAGCTGCGCCCGCAGGAGCAGCGCTACTGGCGCCTGGTGGCCGAGCGCAAGGGCGCAGTCGACGCGCGCATGCAGGAGCTGCGCTGGCTGCTCGAAGAGTTGCGCGTGAGCTTCTTCGCGCAGGAACTGCGCACGCCGCAGCCGGTGAGTGTGAAAAGGCTGGACAAGCTCTGGGCGCAGATCAACCACTGACGCAGTGGTGCCCGCGTCGGGGCTCCTGGAGGCTGATGGGGGTGTGGAGACGGAACCGGATTTGCCCCTGGTGACGATGGTGTGAAATTTGCAATGAGAATTATTCTCATTTAGTATGGGCCTGTCCTTTCCTTTTCACAGCAGGCCAGCACCATGCGTTCCATTCCCATCCTTTCGCCCGCCACCACGGTCCCGCAGGAACATGTGGTGCTCTGCCGCGCCTATGGCGCTGCGCAGGAGCGCTGCAGCCGCATCATGGCGCAGCAGCAGGCCGAGATCGACCGGCTGCAGGCCCAGGTGCTGCGCCTGCGGGCGGCTGTGGTGGTGCGCGATACGGCGCTGGCGCTGGAGCGAGAGCGGGCGGCGCAGCGTTCCCTTGAAGCGGCTGCGCCCAAAGCCGCACAAACCCGCACCGCAGCACTGCCGTTGAAGGCGCGCCTGCGGGCCTGGCAATGGCTGCAGCCCTGGTGGCGCCAGGGGCGTGCGGTACCAGAGCCCGCACGGGATACCCTCGGCGTAGGCCAGCGGCGGGCGCGTCTGGCAGCGACGGAACTGCTGGGCTGCCAGGGGAGCTGGCTAGGCCCGGGTGTCGATTGGCCTGGGTAGGGCCGCCTTCCACAGCACACCCACCATGCTGGCGCCCAACAATGCCAGCAGTACGCCCAGGTGCGGCAGCACATCGGCCAGGGGCGCGCCCAGCTGGTTCAACCGCAGCGAGGCCTGTACGCCCGCCGTGCTGGGCAGCACCCAGCGCAGCCATTGCAGCGGCAGCGGCAACGCTTCCACCGGCCATGAGAACCCGGCCAAAAACGCCATGGGCAAGGTGGTGAACAGCAGCACCTGCAGCGCGCGCTCACGGTTGCCCAGCCACAGGCCCAGCAGCAGCCCCAGGGCAGCGTTGGTGGGCACGTAGCACAGCAGCAGCACCAGCGCACCCCAGGGGTTGCCGCCACGCGGGTAGTCTTGCCAGATGAAGATCCAACCGAAATACAGCAGGCCGCTGGCCATGCCCAGCGTGCACAGTGCCAGCAGGCGGGCCCACCAGGTGCCGGGGCTGGCGCGGTGCTGTCCTGTCTCGACCCAGGTGCCGGCGAGCATGGCGGCGCCCATCAGCAGCGTTTGCTGCAGGATCAGCAGCGCCACGGCGGGCACCACGTAGCTGCCATAGCCTTCGGTGGGGTTGAACAGCGCCACGGTGTGCAGTTGCACCGGGTTGCGGCTGGCACGCGCCTGCAGGGCGCTCTGGCCGTGCGCTTGCAGCCTGCGGATTTCCACCGCTGCCGATGCCGTACCCACGGCTTCGGCAAAGCCGCGCTGCACCGCCTTGTTGATGAGGGCATACGCACCATTGGCTTCGACGTTGACCACGGCCGCTTCGCTGCGCAGCACCTTGCGCTGCAGGTCGGCGGGCAGCACGGCGTAGCCGCCAATGGCGCCGCTCCACAACGCCTCGCGTGCCTCGTGCTCGTCGCCTGTGACGAGGGCCACGGTAATGTTCGGGTCGGCCTGCGCCAGACGCGTGATCTGGCGAGAGAGGCTGGAGTGGTCCAGATCCACCACGGCCACTGGCACCTGGGTGACCACTTCGGTGGCGTAGAACCAGGGGTAGAAGAAGCCGTACAGCACGGGTGCGGCGACCAGCAGCAGGAGCACGCCCTTGTCGCGCACCACCACCGCCAGGGCATCACGCCAGGCTGCCAAGGCGCGTATCCATGCATTGTTCATCAACGTTTCCCCCAGGTCTGTGGCTGGCCCAGTGCCGCCTGCAGCAAGGGCACGCACAGCAGCAGCGCCAGCACGGTGGCCAGCAGCAGCCCCGCCATGGTGCCTGCGCTGGCGGCAATGGGCGCGCCCATTTGCAGTTGCGCGGTTTGCAGAGCGATGTAGTGGGTGAAGGGCATGGCCAGCGCCCAGGTGCGTGCGCTGGCCGGCATGGCCAGCAGCGGAAACGCCACGCCGCTGAAGGCAAACGCAGGCGCCGAGAAAAAGCCCACGCCCGAGAGCGCCATGCGCAGCGAGCGCGTCAGCGCCGCCAGCAGCGCGCCCAGCGCCACCGACAGGCCCACCAGCAGCGCCAGGGCTGCGGCCACCCAGGCGATGCTGCCACTGGCGTGCCAGCCGCGCCCCCAGGTCAGCCCCACCAGCGCCAGCAGGCCGACGAGCGTAAGGCTGAGCCAGGGCCAGAGCAGCTTGCCCGCCAAGGCGCCCGCTGTGCGTGCTGGTCGGCCGCGCTGCCCGAGCCAGTCGCCCAGGCTGCGGTCGCGCAGTTCACGGCCCACGGCCCAGGCACCGGCGGTCATGGCCAGAATGTGCAGCAGCGCGGGAATCAGCCCGGTTGCCAGAAACTGCTCGTAGTTGCCCGCCACGTTGAACAGGCCGACCAGTTGCGTGTGGATCGGGTCCATGGTCACCCGCGCGGCCTGTGCGGATTCGCCGCGCCTGGCGCGCGCAGACAACTCCACCCCAGCCGAAAGCGTGCCTGCGGCTGTGCGCACATCGCGCTGGATCAGGCCCGAATGCGTGCCCAGCTGCGCGTTGTGCAAGAGCGTGACGTTGCCCACATGGCCTTGCTTCACATCGCGCGCAAAGTCGCGCGGGATCACCACGACGGCATAAATGCCGGTGCTGCGCAGGGCGGCTTGCGCCTCCAGGCTGCCGCTGATCGGCCGCGCCACGTGCAGGCCGGGCGTGGCGTCCAGCATGCGGGTGAGCTGGCGCGAGAGGGCCGAGTGGTCTTCGTCCTGCACGCCAATGGGCAAGCCGTGGGGCACACCGGCAGAAAAAATCCACCACAGCAGCGCCACGGCCAGCAGCGGCACCCAGGTGATCATGGCCAGGTCCCAGGGGCTGCGGCGCAGGCGCCGGGCCTCACGCTGGGCACTGTGTACTATTGAATTCATAGCTGGTAGCGCTTATGGGTAATACGCTAGGGGCCTATTTCTTATGTATTCTTGACCAAGACACTCATGCCGGGGCGTGCGCCCGGCAGGGCGGTCACGGGGCGGGCACGCACCTCAAAGGTGCGTACATCAAAGCCCTGGCCGGCGCGCGTGGCGCGCCAGGTGGCGAAGTCGGGCAGCGCGCTGTTGGCGTACACCTTGAACCGCACGGTCTGCTCGCCCAGGGCTGGCAGGGAGGCGTCAAATTCGGTGCCCACGGCAAAGCGTTGCAGGCGGTCTTCGCGCACGTTCAGCACCACCCACTGGTCTGACAGATCGACCACCGACACCACGGCCACGCCCTGGGGCGAGAGTTCGCCCACGCGCGCCAGTACCTTGGCCACTTCGCCGGCCACCGGGCTCTTGAGCTCGGTCTCGGCCTGTGCGGCCTGCACTTCGGCCACCACACCGGCCACCTGGCGGGCCTGGGCGGCGGCGGCGTCCTGGTCTTCGGGGCGGGCACCGGCGCGGGCCATGTCGTACTGCGCCTTGGCGGCCAGCGCCTGGTCGCGGCTGGCCTTGCGATTGGCATCGGCCTCGTCGCGCTTTTGCGTGGCAATCAGGCCTTCGCGGGCCAGGCCGTCAACGCGGCGAAACGAGGTGTCGGCCAACTCGGCGGCGGTCTGGGCGCGCTGCCAGGCCAGGCGCGCCATTTCGATCTCTTGCGGGCGTGCACCGTGCTCGGCTTTGCGGGCCACGGCCTGGGCTGCGGCCTGGGCTGCGGTGGCCTGGGCCATCTTGGCGGCGACTTCGGGGCTGTCCAGGCGTACCAGCGGCGTGCCCACGGCGATTTTGTCGCCTTCTTTCACCAGGACCTGCGCGATGCGGGCGCTGAGTTTGGGGGCAATGTCGGCTTCGCGCGCTTCCATCTGGCCCTGGAACACTTCAGGCGCGGGCTGCCCAGCCCGCCACAGGCCATAGCCGGTGAAGGCGGCAACCGCCAGGCCCAGGGTGACCGCTGCGGCGGTCTTTGTCTTTGCGTTCATCTCAATCCACCTTCACATCGGCTCGCGCCATGTAGTTTGCAAATTCATCCGACAGGCCGCTGCTCTCGAGCAGGGCGGCCAATGCCAGTACGTAGTCGTGGGCGGCCTGTGCGCGTTCGGTCTGCACCTTGGCGTGGTTCAGTTGCGCATCGATCAGGTCCAGCGTGGTGCTGGTGCCCTCGCGCAGGCCCGCTTCGCGCAGGCGCAGCACTTCGGCCGACAGGTCTACCCCGGCTTGCTGCGCGAAATACTGGCGCCGGGCTTGTTCCAGTGCGAGCCAGTTTTTCTCGACCAGCAGGGCGATGTCGCTGCGGGCCTGGGCACCGGTGCGCTCGGCCTGCTCGATCTGCGCCTGGGACGAGGCAGCCAGGGCGTTGCGGTCGATGGAATCCCACAGCGTCCAGCGCACGGCAATGCCGGCCACCCAGTCGGCGTTGCCGCTCTTGATCTCGCGCTGGCCAAAGGCAAATACCTGGGGACGGCGCAGGGCTTCTTGCGCGGCGTGCAGCTGGGCCGCCTGTGCCTGTTTGGCGGCCACCTTGGCCAGGCCTGGGTGGCGGGCCAGTGCCGTGTCAATAAAGTAGTCCAGCGGCTCGACGGGCTGGCTGATGACAAACAACGGACTGGTGGGTTGCACTGTCTCGTCCGCGCGGGCGGTGCGTGTGAGTGCGGTGGCCGCCAGATCGGCATCGTCGCGGGCCCTCTGGGCGTTCTTGCGCGCCTCTTCCAGGGCCGAGCGCGCCTGCAGGCGTTCGACTTTGGCAATCACGCCCGCGTCCAGCATCTTCTGGGCAGCGGCGTCGTGTTGTTCGATGCTGTGCAGTGCCGCTTCGCGCAGCACGGCTGCGCGCCGGGCCAGTTGGGCACCAAAGTAGCGCTGCACCAGCAGCGAGGCCAGCTCGTCGCCCACGCGGGTGCTGTCGGCCTGGGCCTCATGGGTGCGGGCATCGGCCAGGGTGCGCGCTGCGCTGGTGGCGCCGCCCATGTACAAGGGCCACACGGCATTGACGGAGGCCGTGGCATCGGTTTTGTGGCGGTTGAGCGTGTAGCTGGCGGGCAGGTGGGGCAATTGCGCCACCAGGCCACCCAGTTGCGGCGGCAGTTGGGCCGCGATGCCCGGCAGCGCCTGGCCCAGCGGGTTCAGGTCCACGTCCAGGTTGGCGTTGTAGGCGTAGGCCGCAGCGCCCAGGCTCACGCTGGGACCGCCCAGGCGTTCCACGGCGCGGCGCTGCTGGGCAGCACTGTCCACCGCCAGGCGCGAAGCGGCCAGGCGGTCGGATGCCGCTGCCATGTGCTGCAGCGCGGTGGGGTAGTCCATGGGTGCGGCGGCAGCGCCCTGGGCCAGCAGGCACAGCGCGGCGACGCCGGTGAGGAGGTGCGCGCGGGGCGCGTGGTGCAATGTCATGGAAAGCCGTTCGAGAAAATTCAAGCGTTGGTACTGAGTGGTACCAGAGGGCTTGAATCATCGGCTGCTGTTGTGGTACTGTCAAGTACCAATTGTTCCGGGAAATGAAATGGCCATGAACGAAAACGGCAACGATCCCGACAGCCACCGCGCCCGCTTGCTTGACGGCATGGCACGCTGCGTGGCGGAAAATGGGTACTTTGAAACCACCATTGCAGACGTGGTGCGCGCGGCCAGCGTGTCGCGGCGCACCTTCTACGAGCACTTTGCCGACAAGGCCGAATGCCTGATGGCGCTGTACGTGGCGGCCACCGACGAGGCCACGGCGGCGCTGCGCGCCGCCATCGACCCGCACAGCGAATGGCAGGTGCAGGTGGAGCAGGCGATGGCGGCCTACCTGGCGGCGCTGGCCCGCCGCCCGGTGCTGCTGCGCACGCTGTTCATCGACATCCTCGGCCTGGGTGCCACGGGCCTGGCCGTGCGGCGCCGGGTGCATGGCCAGTTGGCCGACCTGATGCTGGAGGTGGTGAACCAGCGTCCCGGCGCCCGCCTGCGCAAGTCACCGCTGCAGCCCACCATGGCGCTGGCGGTGGTGGGTGGCATTCACGAACTGGTGCTGCAGGCCATCGAGCAGGAGCGCGTTCATGAGCTGCACATGCTGGTGGCTCCGGCCAGTGCCTTGCTGCAGGCGGCGATTTCGTCAGAGTTTTAATGCTGCGGGGTCAATGCCCTGTGCCAAGGCTGTTGCGCAGCGCGGTTCGGGCCACGGCGTCGAGCGCTCCCTCCACCACGGTCTGCCCGGAAATGACCCGCAGAGCGCCCCGGGCCACCCGTTTGTCGAGCACCCGCCGGGTCATGGACTGGGTGTGGCCATAGGTGTTGGTGAACAGGAACAGGTTGCCGTGGGAGCCGATCCATGACAGCTGCGTACGTTCCCATTTGTCCTCCACCAGGAGGTTGACCCAGGTGCCGATGGTGATTTCCTGCGGGAGCGCCGTGCTGGTGTCCGGGCGGTGGGCTGCATCGTTGACAGCGCCCGTGGGCGGGAGGTCCATGGGCTCATCCATGAACCCGGATTGAGCCGCTTCAGACGGAGCAAGCCAGGGTTCGTCCGTCTCCAGGGCCGGCGCGTTCTTGCGTGCAGGCGCTAAAGCCGTGGTGGTCGCTGCCTGGGCGGCGCGGCCGGGCACAAAGGCCTGCTGGTGCAGCTGCATCAGCAAATCGAAGAAGGCGCGGGTATCGGCCTGCGGGTAGCCGATAGCGTCCAGGCCTGCGTGCAGCCGCGCGAGCAGCTTGGGCACGAGGCGGGCCAGGCGGCCCAGGTTGATGCAGGTGAGCTGGGGTTGCGCGCTCCAGATCAGCGCGTCGACCGCCTCCCGGTAGCGGCCCGGGTCGCTGCTGCCACTGCGGTCGTCCAGGCGAGCCTGGGCCATCACCTGGGTCCAGGGGCCGAGCAGAAAGTGCGCAACTTCGGGGGGGACCATATCCATCTCGGGCAGGAGCCGCATTTCGCGCGACATTCTGGCAGCGAGCAGGTTGCGCTGCTCGGCATGGCGCAGGGCCTCGACGGCCTGCAGGCGCTCTTCTTCGCGCTTCTTCTCGCGTGTGGCCCAGGTGCTCAGCAACTGGTCCAGGGCCTGTGCAAAGGGCTCCTGGTCTTCGATGGGCGAACAGGTCAATGGCCCCACCACCTCGATCAGCGGCTGCATGAAGCTCTCGAAACCGTGGGCTTCGAGGCTTTCAAAGGCCAGACTGCGGTCCGTCATTTCCTGCAGCAGGCGGCGTGCCGGGTGATCCTTGTCGCTGAAGAACCGCGGGTCTTTCAGTGCCAGTTTCAGCAAGGCGGGTTCCAGCTTCCTGACGAGTTGCTGGACCGGCCAGAGCAGACGGCGGTCGTGTTCGATGTTGTCCAGCATGAGCGCCACCACTTCCATGCTCAAGGCCTGGCCAAGCCCGGCCTTGTGCGGCGCCGCGGGGGCAGCGCCTGCCACAGCGCTCGCGTCCTGCGGGCTCCGGCTTCCCAGCCGTTCCATCATGCGATCCACCTGGTTCATTTCCCGCAGGGCTTCAAAAGCGGCAGGAACGGTGATGTCGAATTCCGGCGCGGGCGCTGCGGCGTGGAACGGTGCGCTTTCGAACTCGTGCGAAAACCGTTCGGCAAAGGTCATTTCGGGTGTCGGCCCGTCGGCCAGCTCGCCCGTCAGCAGCCGACGCAGCTGGTGCAGCGTGAGCAGGGTGTGGTCGGCTGCAGGCTGCACGGGGATGGGGGCGTCGTCCGCCCGCCACTGCTCGGCATCGGCGCCAAACCCCGGGGCATGGCCTTCTTCCCCGACAGGCTTGATGTAGACATAGTTGCCGCCCTGCTGGCGCACCGCATACCCGGCAGGCTTGATGCCGCTTTCCTGCATTTGCGCGATCAGTTGCAGGTACAGTGCCCGAAGCTCTGTGCCCAGGGCTTCGGCCATGGGGCCCATCCAGTCCCGCCGCACTTCGTCGGATGCCTGCATCTGCCCTACCACGGCTTGCATGGCCTGCAAGAAAAGCTCGGGTTGCAAAGGGTTGTGCCCAGGGTCCACGCTGGATTGCCCCTGCGCAGCGCTCATGAGCGCATTGAGATCGGCCAAGGGCGTGGTCACGGTTTCGGCGAGCAACTGCCTTGCACGCGCCCGCTCCACGCTCTCGTTGAGCTGCGATTCGTCCATCAGCTCCAGTTCGTCAAACTGCACCGAAAAAAGGGAGCGTGTCGCGGCCTGGTTCTGGTCGGCGCCCTTGGCTATTGCCTGCTCGAGGGCGCCCGGAAAGCGTTCGCACAGCACGAAGTTGACGCGCTCAAGATGCTGGCGCGCCTGCAGCACGCTGTGGCTCTCGCGCGGGGTGCGCGCCTGGTCTTCGCGTGCCTGCAAGGCCCTGCGGGTGGACTCGACGACGCGCTCCAGCAAATGCCCGGACTGCGCCAGCGTGGCGCGAACCACCCTGGTATAGACCGCGGCATCGGGGCCGGTGGTGGGCGAGGCAGCGTGTTTCATGGGGCCATCTCTCAATCCTTCGTTCTTTCTGTGCAATGAGAAAGGGGCGTGAAGCCCCTTTTGATCCAATACCGGTGGTGGCGACCGGCTCGCCCGCGCGCGTCAGCCCGCGTGGAATTTCACCACCAGCGGCACGATGAGCAATGCCACGATGTTGATGATCTTGATCAGCGGGTTGACGGCCGGGCCAGCCGTGTCCTTGTAGGGATCGCCCACGGTGTCGCCGGTCACGGCGGCCTTGTGCGCCTCGGAGCCTTTGCCGCCGTGGTGGCCGTCTTCGATGAACTTTTTGGCATTGTCCCAGGCGCCGCCGCCAGTGCACATGGAAATGGCAACGAACAGACCGGTGACGATGGTGCCCATCAGCAGGCCGCCCAGCGCCTTGGGGCCCAGCAGCAGCCCGACCACAATCGGTACCACGACGGGCAGCAGGCTGGGAATGACCATTTCCTTGATGGCGGCACTGGTCAGCATATCCACGGCCTTGCCGTATTCGGGCTTGGCCGTGCCCTCCATGATGCCCTTGATCTCGCTGAACTGGCGGCGCACTTCCACCACCACGCTGCCCGCGGCACGGCCTACGGCCTCCATGGCCATGGCGCCGAACAGATAGGGAATCAGGCCGCCGATGAAAAGACCGACGATGACCATGGGGTCGCTCAGGTCGAAGCTGACGGCGCGGCCATAGCTTTCGAGCTTGTGCGTGTAGTCGGCGAACAGCACCAGCGCCGCCAGACCGGCCGAGCCGATGGCGTAGCCCTTGGTCACGGCCTTGGTGGTGTTGCCCACGGCGTCCAGCGGGTCGGTGATGTCGCGCACGCTGCTGGGCAGTTCGCTCATTTCGGCAATGCCGCCGGCGTTGTCGGTGATGGGGCCGTAGGCGTCCAGGGCCACGACGATGCCTGCCATGCTGAGCATGGAGGTTGCGGCCACCGCGATGCCGTAGAGCCCGCCCAACTGGTACGACACGATGATGGCGATGCAGACGAAGATGACAGGCCAGGCGGTGGAGCGCATGGAGACGCCCAGACCCGCAATGATGTTGGTGCCGTGGCCGGTGGTGGAGGCCTGGGCGATGTGGCGCACCGGCGAATACTGCGTGCCGGTGTAGAACTCGGTGATCCAGACCAGGGCGGCCGTCAATACCAGGCCGGTGGCGCAGGCGCCAAACAGCCTCATCTGTGCTCCGCTGCCGCCCAGGGCGTTGTCGGGAATGATCCAGGCCGTGACAAAGTAGAAGGCGATCAGCGAGAGCACGCCCGCGATGGCCAGGCCCTTGTACAGCGCGGGCATCACGTTCTTCATGCCGGGCGAGGCCTTGACAAAGAAGCAGCCAATGATGGACGCCACGATGGAGACGGCACCCAGCGCCAGCGGGTACATGACGGCGTTGACCGGTGCAGCCACCACCATCAAGGCGCCGAGCACCATGGTGGCAATCAGTGTGACGGCATAGGTCTCGAACAGGTCGGCGGCCATGCCGGCGCAGTCGCCCACATTGTCGCCCACGTTGTCGGCGATCACGGCGGGGTTGCGCGGGTCGTCCTCGGGAATGCCCGCCTCGACCTTGCCCACCAGGTCGGCGCCCACGTCGGCGCCCTTGGTGAAGATGCCGCCGCCCAGGCGTGCAAAGATGGAGATCAGCGAAGAGCCGAACGCAAAGCCGATCAGCGGGTTGAGCAGGCCTGCGAGCGTCTTGTCTGCCACCGGGTTGCTGCCTACCAGGAACCAGTAGAACCCGGCCACGCCCAGCAGGCCCAGGCCCACCACCAGCATGCCGGTGATGGCGCCTCCGCGAAAGGCGACATCGAGTGCGGGGCCGATGCCTTGCGTGGCGGCCTGCGCGGTGCGCACGTTGGCGCGTACCGACACGTTCATGCCGATGAAGCCGCAGGCGCCCGAGAGCACGGCGCCAATGACAAAGCCGATGGCTGTCTTGCTGTCGAGAAAGAAGCCGATGAGCACTGCCAGCACCACGCCCACGATGGCGATGGTTTTGTACTGGCGTGCCAGGTAGGCCGCAGCCCCCGCCTGGATGGCGGCGGCAATTTCCTGCATGCGGGCATTGCCCGCGTCTTTGGAAAGAATCCAGCCTCGGGCCCAAATCCCGTAGACCACGGCGATCAGCCCGCAGACCAGGGCGAGTATGAGAGGGGAAGTCAGCGCTGTATTTCCAGCCATTCTTGGTTCTCCAGGGTGTTGTTTCGCACGGGAGGAGGCACAACGCATGGGGAGTGTCTCCGCTGCGTTGCTTCCTCGTGCTCCACGCCGGGAGACGATTGGCCAACACGGTCAATTTACCCTGAAAAAATGACGTGCAAGCGTCAAGAAAGGGGCGCACCGGTAAAATGAGGGTTAATCCCGACCTGATTTCCTTAATCCTTATCAAACTACAACGCGAACGACCACCATGTCCCTCAACAGCGTCACCCCCGGCAAGAATGTTCCCGAATCCTTCAATGTGGTCATCGAGATTCCCATGGATTCCGACCCCATCAAGTACGAAGTGGACAAGGAATCGGGCGCCATCTTTGTCGATCGCTTCATGACGACGGCGATGTACTACCCCTCCAACTACGGTTATGTGCCGCGCACCCTCAGCGGTGACGGCGATCCGGTGGATGTGCTGGTCATCACCCCTTATCCGCTGCACCCTGGCGTGGTGGTGCCGTGCCGTGCGCTGGGTATCCTGAAGATGGAAGACGAAGCCGGCATTGACGGCAAGGTGCTGGCTGTGCCCACCAACAAGGTGTTGGGCATGTACTCGGCCTGGAAGAATATTGAAGACGTGAACCCGGCCCGTCTCAAGGCGCTGGCCCACTTCTTCGAGCACTACAAGGACCTGGAAGCAGGCAAGTGGGTCAAGGTGCTGGGTTGGGAAGGCGTTGAAGCCGCGCACAAGGAAATCTTGGACGGCCTGGCCAACTACGAGAAATCTCTGGCCTGATGCCCGGGCCCCGGGCAGCTTGACAAAGAGCTGACACCCCCCATGCCAAAGCATGCTGAAGGCGACTTCTGCATGCTTTTTTCATGGATTACCCGCAGCAATGCGGGGAGGTCGGCCTATAGACTTCCCGGCATTGTTTTGCGCTTGAGGGAAGGGTAGGGTTCATGAAGATTTCCGACGTACGCATTGGCGTCAAACTGGGGTTGGGCTTTTTTGTCATCGTGCTGCTCACCCTGGCGCTGGGAATGGTGTCCATCGTGCAGCTCTCGCGCATGAATGCACAGACCTCCAGCATCGCAGAACAGCTGTTGCCGGGCGTAGCCCATGCGGGCGAATTGCGCGTGCTGGTCAACCGCATGCGCCGTGCCGAGGCGGGGCTGATCACCGCCCGCAATGCTGCTGAAGTGGCCGGGTTTGCCGATCAGGTGACGGCGCGCGCCGCGGATCTGACCAAGGTCGAAAAGCTGTTCCAGCCCCTGCTGGTGACGCCCGAGCAGACGGCAGCGTTCAGCCAGTACAGCGCGCAAAAGAACGCTTACCTGAAGGTGCAGAACGATCTGCTGGAGATCGCGCGCGGCATCGACTTCACCACCGAAGAGATGATGCAGATGACGGCTGGGGCGCTGGCGTCTCTGTACGCTGGTGATTCCGAAACCTCCTTTGTGGCGGCGGCGCAGGCGCTGGAGCGGCTCTCCGCCATCAGCACCGATGCCGCCAGCGGTGCGCAGGAGCGTGCGCAGACCGTTTTTGCCAATGCACGCATCGTCGTGCTGAGCGCGCTGGCACTTACCGTGGCGTTGGCGCTGGTATTTGGCGTGCTGATTGCGCGCAGCGTTTCGCGCCCGGCCGCGCAGGCCGTGGCAGCCGCCCGGGTCATTGCCGCAGGCAACCTGGCCGACCCTGTGCCGACGGGCGGCAAGGATGAAATGGGCCAGTTGCTGGCCGCGCTGGCGGACATGCGCAGCAACCTGGCCCAAGTGGTCGCCGGCGTGCGCGGCGGCGCA
>JAMLIQ010000044.1 GCA_023954095.1 Burkholderiaceae bacterium
AGTAATTTAGGGGTATAGCTCAATTGGCAGAGCGTCGGTCTCCAAAACCGAAGGTTGTAGGTTCGATTCCTACTGCCCCTGCCACTTGAAGGTGGCAATAAAAGCCCGCCAGACCCTGGCGGGCTTCGGTGTCTTGGTGGCGCCGGAAAATAAAGCAGGAAAAAGCCTCAATGGCCACTACACAGGTTGAAACAGTCAGTACCGGCGCGGACAAGGCCAAATTGGCCGCAGTGGTTGCGTTGGTCATCGGTTCCGTGGCGGGATTCTATTTATTGGGCAAGCAGGGCCCCTATGTGCAGTGGGGTGTTTTGCTGCTGGGTTTGGCCCTGGCTGCGGCAGTCTTTGTGATTTCCGATCCGGGGCAGCGTCTGCTGGCCTTTGGGCGCGATGCATGGCGTGAAGTCAAGAAGGTCGTCTGGCCCACACGCAAGGAGGCCGTGCAGATGACGGGGTATGTTTTCGCCTTTGTGGTGATCATGGCCTTGTTTCTTTGGCTTACCGATAAAACCCTTGAGTGGGTGTTTTATGACCTGATCTTGGGTTGGAGGAAATGACGATGGCTGATGTCGAGACGGGCGGAGAGGCGATTCCCGCTGGTGCGGCTTCTGCCAATCCGGATCTGCGCTGGTACATCGTTCATGCCTATTCCGGCATGGAGAAGGCCGTAGAGCGCAATATTGTTGAACGAATTGCGCGCTCAGGCATGCAAGACAAGTTTGGCCGAATCCTCGTGCCCACCGAAGAAGTGGTGGAAATGAAAAACGGTCAGCGCAAGACGACCGAGCGACGTCTTTTCCCTGGCTACGTGTTTGTCGAGATGGTCATGGACGACGATACATGGCACCTTGTAAAGCACACGAACAAAGTGACCGGCTTTGTGGGTGGAGCCAAGAACCGGCCTGCACCGATTTCGGAAGACGAAGTTCAGAAGATTGTCAGCCAAATGCAGGAAGGTACGGACAAGCCAAGGCACAAGGTTGAATTCATGGTAGGTGAAATGGTGCGCGTCAAAGAAGGCCCATTTACCGACTTCAATGGTTCGGTGGAAGATGTCAATTATGAAAAGAGTCGTGTGCGGGTGTCCGTCATGATTTTTGGGCGTTCCACCCCGGTAGAGTTGGAGTTCAGCCAGATCGAGAAGATCTGAGCGGATAAAGAACATCGCACTTTTCGACTCGGTGCGTTGGAATTGAGTGAGTCGTTAACCCCCGGGGAGCCGGTGCTGCTGCATGCAGAATTGGCGTTATTACCCGTAAGGAGAAAACCATGGCGAAAAAAATCGTCGGTTTTATCAAGCTGCAGGTGCCTGCTGGTAAAGCCAATCCATCCCCGCCAATCGGCCCAGCCCTGGGTCAGCGCGGTCTCAACATCATGGAGTTCTGCAAGGCATTCAATGCGCAGACCCAAGGCGTCGAGCCTGGCCTTCCTTTGCCGGTCGTCATTACTGCTTTTGCGGACAAGAGTTTCACTTTCGTCATCAAGACGCCGCCCGCAACAGTGTTGATCAAGAAAGCGATCAAGCTCGACAAAGGTTCAGCCAATGCACTGAAGATCAAGGTGGGCAAGATTACACGCGCTCAACTCGAGGAAATCGCAAAGACCAAGATGAAGGATATGAACGCTGCCGATCTTGACGCAGCAGTTCGTACCATTGCTGGTTCGGCCCGTTCGATGGGCGTTTCGGTGGAGGGCGTGTAAATGGCCAAGTTGACCAAGAAGCAAAAAACCTTGCAAGGCAAGGTGGAGTCCACCAAGCTGTACCCGTTCGCCGAAGCCCTGGCTTTGGTGAAGGAGGCTGCTACAGCGAAATTCGACGAATCCATCGATGTCGCCGTACAGTTGGGCGTGGATGCCAAGAAGTCGGATCAGGTCGTTCGCGGCGCCGTTGTATTGCCGCACGGTACTGGCAAGACGACGCGCGTCGCCGTATTTGCACAAGGCGCCAAGGCAGAAGAAGCCAAGGCTGCGGGTGCCGACGTCGTGGGTATGGACGACTTGGCGGCCATGGTTAAGGCGGGTGACATGCCTTTCGATATCGTGATTGCCGCACCAGATGCGATGCGTGTCGTGGGTACTTTAGGTCAGATCCTTGGCCCACGTGGCCTGATGCCCAACCCCAAGGTTGGTACCGTCACGCCTGATGTGGCCACTGCTGTGAAAAACGCCAAGGCAGGTCAGGTGCAGTATCGGGTCGACAAGGCAGGGATCGTGCACAGCACCATCGGTCGCCGTTCGTTCGATAACGACAAACTGCAAAGCAATCTCGCAGCGCTGATCGAGGCCCTGAACAAATCCAAACCCGCTACGAGCAAGGGCTTGTATTTGCGCAAGGTCGCAGTATCTTCCACGATGGGTCTGGGTGTGCGCGTGGACGCACAGACCATCACGGCGTAACTGCAAAAAATCTTCGACCCAGTCCCGCTGGGAGGGGTCGATGTGGTGGGCTGTAGCCGTTAAGGCGGCGGCAGGCCATCCAAGACCGTTGGTGCGCAAGGAAATTGCGCTTAAATCATTTTGAGCCAACGCAGATGGCGATCCCGCTGAAAAGGAATTCGTTCTGAAACAGTTGGTCGCTGCAACAAGAGCGCGCTAGAGAGGCCTCGCCTCAATGGTGCATTTTAAGGAGTAGACCTTGAGTCTTAATCGCAGTGAGAAAGAAGCGGTCATCAACGAAGTGACCAGCCTCGCCGCAAAAGCTCAAACGCTTGTGATTGCGGAGTACCGTGGCATCACGGTCGCTGACATGACCAAGCTGCGCGTGGATGCACGCAGCAAGGGTGTGACCCTGAGTGTTCTCAAGAACACCCTGGCACGCCGTGCTGTAGCAGGCAGCAGCTTTGATGTCGTGGCCGATCAGATGATCGGTCCGCTGATCTATGGCTTCTCTGAAGACGCGGTGGCCGCCGCCAAGGTGGTGGCCGATTTCGCGAAAACCAACGACAAACTGGTGATTCGCGGTGGCGCTTTCGGTGGCAAGGCCCTGGATGTCAATGGCGTGAAACAACTGGCCAATGTTCCTTCCAAGGAAGTATTGCTGGCCCAGTTGTGTGGCTTGCTGATGTCGCCCGTGTCCCGGACCGCAGTGGTGCTGGGTGCCTTGGCGGCGAAAAAAGGCGAAGGCGAAGCCGTTGCCGCCTGAGCAACGGGTTGTCTGTTAACTAATTGTTAGGAAATCAAAATGGCATTCGATAAAGACGCATTTCTGACCGCTCTCGATAGCATGACGGTTCTGGAACTTAATGACCTGGTCAAGGCCATTGAAGAGAAGTTTGGCGTGAGCGCTGCTGCCATGGCTGCGCCTGCGGCTGGTGGTGCTGGTGCAGGTGCCGCTACCGCCGAAGAGCAGACGGACTTCAACGTGGTGCTGCTTGAAGCAGGTGCCAACAAGGTGTCTGTCATCAAGGCTGTGCGTGAAATCACCGGCCTGGGCCTCAAGGAAGCCAAGGACCTGGTGGATGGCGCTCCAAAGAACGTCAAGGAAGCTATTGCCAAGGCTGATGCCGAAGCAGCTGTCAAGAAGCTGGTGGAAGCCGGTGCCAAGGCTGAGCTGAAGTAATTCAGTTCCCTTCAAGGGCTGGAGTGCTCCTTGCGAGCCTCCAGCCTTTGGCGCTTCAAGAGCGCACTTGAAAACCAGCTTGGCCGATCTCCCGGAGATCGTAGGCTGAGAGAGAAACCAAGCTGGTTTTCAAGTGTCTTCTGACGAATCCGACAGCAGAAGATGCCTTGGTTCGGGCGATGTGCAACGCATCGCCGTCCGCCATGGTTGGTAGTGGCCAACCGCCAAGCCCGTAGGGTGTCCACCCACGGGTCAGTCGTCGCAGACCCAGGACTCACGTCTTTGCCCGGAGATCTCATGGCCTATTCTTATACCGAACGCAAGCGGATCCGCAAAAGTTTCGGCAGCCGCGACAGCGTGCTGGAGGTTCCCTACCTGTTGCAGATGCAGAAGGATGCATACACCGCATTCCTTCAAGCAGGCTCAGCCCCCAAAAAACGTACCAACGAGGGCTTGCAGGCAGCTTTTAACGCGGCTTTCCCCATCGTCTCGCACAATGGTTTTGTGGAGATGAAGTTCCTCGAATACAACTTGGCCAAACCGGCGTTTGATGTACGTGAATGCCAGACCCGCGGTCTGACTTTTGCCTCGGCCGTGCGCGCCAAGGTGCAGCTCATCATCTATGACCGTGAGTCTTCGACATCACAGTCCAAGGTCGTCAAGGAAGTCAAGGAGCAGGAAGTCTACATGGGCGAAGTGCCGCTCATGACGGACAAGGGCTCATTCATCATCAACGGTACTGAGCGTGTGATTGTGTCGCAGTTGCATCGCTCGCCAGGTGTTTTCTTCGAGCACGACAAGGGCAAGACACATAGTTCCGGAAAATTGTTGTTTTCGGCGCGGATCATTCCTTACCGTGGTTCCTGGCTGGACTTCGAATTTGATCCCAAGGACATCCTGTATTTCCGAGTGGATCGCCGCCGCAAGATGCCGGTCACCATTCTGCTCAAGGCCATCGGCCTGAACCCCGAGTCGATCTTGGCGAACTTCTTCGTCAATGACAACTTCCGTTTGATGGACAGTGGGGCGCAGCTGGAGTTCGTGCCCGAGCGCCTGCGCGGTGAAGTGGCTCGCTTCGACATTACTGACAAATCTGGCAAGGTCGTCGTCGCCAAGGACAAGCGTGTGACAGCACGACATACCCGCGAGCTGGAGCAATCGGGAACCATGCACATCAGTGTGCCGGAAGACTTCCTGATCGGTCGTGTAGTCGCCCGCAACATTGTCGATGGTGACACGGGAGAGATCATCGCCAAGGCCAACGAGGAGTTGACGGAAGCGTTGCTGAAGAAACTGCGTTCGTCGGGTGTGCAGGACCTGCAGTGCATCTACACGAATGAACTCGACCAGGGCGCCTATATTTCGCAGACCCTGCGGATTGACGAGACGGTGGACGAATTTGCCGCCCGTGTCGCGATCTACCGGATGATGCGCCCTGGTGAACCGCCCACCGAAGATGCGGTTCAGGCGTTGTTCCAGCGATTGTTCTACAACCCTGATACCTACGACCTTTCGCGTGTGGGTCGGATGAAGTTCAACGCCAAGATCGGGCGCGATGAAGCGACGGGCCCGATGGTTCTGAGCAATGAAGACATCCTGGCGGTGGTCAAGATCCTGGTGGATCTGCGCAACGGCAATGGCGAGGTGGACGATATTGACCATCTGGGCAATCGCCGCGTGCGTTGCGTGGGGGAACTGGCAGAAAACCAGTACCGTACCGGGCTGGCGCGCATCGAAAAAGCCGTCAAGGAGCGGCTGGGCCAGGCGGAGCAGGATCCGCTGATGCCGCACGATCTGATCAATTCCAAGCCCATTTCTGCCGCGCTGAAGGAATTCTTTGGTGCATCGCAGTTGTCGCAGTTCATGGACCAGACCAACCCGTTGGCCGAAATCACGCACAAGCGCCGTGTTTCAGCCCTGGGCCCGGGCGGTCTGACCCGCGAGCGCGCTGGCTTCGAGGTGCGCGACGTGCACGTGACCCACTACGGCCGCGTCTGCCCTATCGAGACACCGGAAGGCCCGAACATCGGCCTGATCAACTCTCTGGCGCTGTATGCCCGCCTGAACGAATACGGTTTCATCGAGACGCCGTACCGCCGTGTGGCCGATGGCAAGGTAACCAACGAGATCGACTATCTCTCGGCCATCGAAGAAGGCAAATACATCATTGCTCAGGCCAATGCCACGCTGGATGCCGAAGGTCGGCTGACCGGTGATCTGGTTTCGGCGCGTGAGCAGGGCGAGTCGGTGCTGGTGGGCGCGGAGCGTATCCAGTACATGGACGTCTCGCCAGCGCAGATCGTGTCTGTGGCGGCATCCCTGGTGCCCTTCCTGGAGCACGATGACGCCAACCGCGCATTGATGGGCGCCAACATGTCGCGTCAGGCCGTGCCTGTGCTGCGCCCGGAAAAGCCACTGGTCGGCACCGGCATCGAGCGCGTTGCTGCGGTCGATTCGGGCACCGTGGTAACGGCAACCCGTGGCGGTGTGGTCGATTATGTGGATGCCACCCGTATCGTGATCCGCGTGAACGATGCCGAGGCCGTGGCTGGTGAAGTGGGTGTGGATATCTACAACCTGATCAAGTATCAGCGCTCCAACCAGAACACCAATATCCACCAGCGACCCATCGTCAAGAAGGGCGACATGCTGATGAAGGGGGATGTGATCGCCGACGGCGCATCGACCGACTTTGGCGAAATCGCCATTGGTCAGAACATGCTGATCGCATTCATGCCCTGGAATGGATACAACTTCGAGGATTCGATCCTGATCAGCGAGCGTGTGGTGGCCGAGGACCGCTACACCTCGATTCATATCGAAGAGCTCGTGGTGATGGCGCGCGACACCAAGCTGGGCGCCGAGGAAATCACACGCGACATTCCGAACCTGTCGGAACAGCAGCTCAACCGCCTGGACGAGTCTGGCATCATTTACGTGGGTGCTGAAGTCATGCCGGGCGATACGCTGGTCGGTAAGGTCACGCCCAAGGGCGAAACCACGCTGACACCCGAAGAGAAACTGCTGCGTGCTATTTTTGGCGAGAAGGCGTCGGACGTGAAAGACACTTCGCTGCGCGTGAGCCAAGGCTCGCAAGGCGTAGTGATCGATGTCCAGGTTTTTACCCGCGAAGGCATCCAGCGTGACAAGCGTGCGCAGCAGATCATCGATGATGAACTCAAGCGTTTCCGTTTGGACCTGAATGATCAGCTGCGCATCGTCGAAGCAGATGCTTTTGACCGGATCGAGAAGCTGTTGACCGGCCGTGTGGCCAACGGCGGCCCGCAAAAGCTCGCCAAGGGCACGAAGATTGACAAGGCGTATCTGGCGGCCGTGGAAAAGTTCCACTGGTTCGACATTCGCCCTGCCGAGGATGAGGTTGCAACGCAGTTGGAGAGCATCAAGAACTCTCTGGAACAGACGCGCCACAGTTTTGACCTTGCCTTCGAAGAGAAACGCAAGAAGCTCACGCAAGGCGACGAGCTGCCTGCGGGTGTCCTGAAAATGGTGAAGGTCTACCTCGCCGTCAAGCGCCGCCTGCAACCAGGTGACAAGATGGCCGGCCGCCACGGCAACAAGGGTGTGGTGTCCAAGATCGTCCCGGTCGAAGACATGCCCTACATGGCCGACGGCACCACTGCCGACATTGTGCTCAACCCGCTCGGCGTGCCCTCGCGGATGAATATTGGGCAGGTGCTGGAGGTCCACCTGGGCTGGGCTGGCAAAGGCATTGGCCAGCGCATTGGCGACATGCTGCAGCAAGAAGCCAAGACGGCCGAGTTGCGCGCGTTCCTGGAGGAGGTTTACAACTCCCGCGGGCGCAAGGAGGACCTGTCGCAGCTGAACGACGATGAGTTGCGCGCAATGGCCGAGAACCTGACCAACGGCGTGCCGTATGCGACGCCGGTGTTCGACGGTGCGTCTGAGAACGAAATTCTCGACATGCTCAAACTGGCCTATCCAGATGATCTGGCCCAGCGCAAGGGATTGACCGCCACGCGCACACAGGCCCAGCTGTATGACGGCCGCACGGGTGATGCGTTTGAGCGCACCACCACCATTGGCTACATGCACTATCTCAAGTTGCACCACTTGGTGGACGACAAGATGCACGCACGTTCCACGGGCCCGTACTCCCTGGTCACGCAGCAGCCGCTGGGCGGCAAGGCGCAGTTCGGTGGTCAGCGTTTTGGTGAGATGGAAGTGTGGGCGCTGGAAGCCTACGGCGCGGCCTATGTGCTGCAGGAAATGCTCACCGTGAAGTCGGATGACGTCCAGGGCCGCACCAAGGTGTACGAAAGCATTGTCAAGGGCGAGCACACGATTGAAGCCGGCATGCCGGAGTCCTTTAACGTGCTGGTCAAGGAAATTCGTTCCTTGGGCCTGGACATCGAGCTTGAGCGCTCCTAATTCACAAGGGAAAGAGTCCAATGAAATCGCTACTCGACCTGTTCAAGCAATTTACGCCGGATGAGCATTTCGATGCCATCAAGATCGGCATGGCTTCACCTGAAAAGATCCGCTCGTGGTCTTTCGGCGAGGTGAAGAAGCCTGAGACCATCAATTACCGCACCTTCAAGCCGGAGCGTGATGGCTTGTTCTGCGCCAAGATTTTTGGCCCTATCAAGGACTACGAATGCCTGTGCGGCAAGTACAAGCGCCTCAAGCACCGCGGTGTCATCTGCGAGAAGTGCGGCGTGGAAGTCACGCAGACCAAGGTGCGCCGTGAGCGCATGGGCCACATCGACCTGGCCGCGCCTTGCGCCCATATCTGGTTCCTCAAGTCGCTGCCATCGCGTCTGGGCCTGGTGCTGGATATGACGCTGCGCGACATCGAGCGCGTGCTGTACTTTGAAGCCTACGTGGTGACCGATCCCGGCATGACGCCGCTGAAGAAATTCAGCATCATGTCTGAGGACGACTACGACGCCAAGCGCAAGGAATATGGCGACGAGTTCATCGCCAAGATGGGCGCTGAGGGCATTCGCGATTTGCTCGAATCGATTGAGATCGACTCCGAGATCGAGAAACTGCGGGGTGATCTTACGGGCTCCGAGGTCAAGGTCAAGAAGAACTCCAAGCGCCTGAAGGTGCTTGAAGCCTTCAAGAAGTCCGGCATCAAGCCCGAGTGGATGGTGCTCGAAGTGCTGCCCGTGCTGCCTCCGGACCTGCGTCCGCTGGTGCCGCTGGACGGTGGTCGTTTCGCCACATCGGATCTGAACGACCTGTACCGTCGCGTCATCAACCGTAATAGCCGTCTGCGCCGCCTGCTTGAGCTCAAGGCGCCAGAAATCATTGCGCGCAACGAAAAACGCATGCTGCAGGAGGCCGTGGACAGCCTGCTGGACAACGGCCGCCGCGGCAAGGCCATGACGGGCGCGAACAAGCGTGCGCTCAAGTCGCTCGCCGACATGATCAAGGGCAAGAGCGGCCGCTTCCGCCAGAACCTGCTGGGCAAGCGCGTCGACTACTCGGGCCGCTCGGTCATCGTGGTGGGCCCCACGCTGAAGCTCCACCAGTGCGGCCTGCCCAAGCTGATGGCGCTCGAACTGTTCAAGCCTTTCATCTTCTCGCGCCTCGAAGCCATGGGCATCGCGACGACGATCAAGGCCGCCAAGAAGGAGGTCGAATCCGGCACGCCCGTGGTGTGGGACATTCTGGAAGAGGTCATCAAAGAGCACCCTGTGATGCTCAACCGTGCGCCTACGCTGCACCGTCTGGGTATCCAGGCCTTTGAGCCCATCCTGATCGAAGGCAAGGCTATCCAGCTGCACCCCCTCGTCTGCGCGGCCTTCAATGCCGACTTTGACGGTGACCAGATGGCTGTGCACGTTCCTCTGTCGGTCGAAGCGCAGATGGAAGCCCGCACGCTGATGCTTGCGTCCAACAATGTGCTGTTCCCCGCCTCGGGCGAGCCCTCCATCGTGCCGTCGCAGGACGTGGTGCTGGGCTTGTACTACGCCACGCGTGACCGCATCAACGGCAAGGGCGAGGGTTTGATCTTTGCCGATACGGGCGAGGTGCAGCGTGCGCTGGATGCTGGCGAGGTGGAGCTGACCTCGAAGATCAATGTGCGTATGACCGAATGGACCAAGAACAAGGCCACGGGTGAGTTTGACCCCAGCACCAGCATCGTCGAGACGACCGCTGGTCGTGCACTGCTGTCGGAGATCCTGCCCAAGGGCTTGCCCTTCGCGAACATCAACAAGGCGCTCAAGAAGAAGGAAATCTCCAAGCTCATCAACGTGTCCTTCCGCAAGTGCGGCCTGAAGGAGACGGTGGTGTTCGCCGACAAGCTGCTGCAGAACGGCTTCCGCTTGGCGACCAAGGCCGGTATCTCGATCGCCATCGAGGACATGCTCGTGCCCACGCAAAAGGTCGGCATCATCGAGAGCGCGGAAAAAGAGGTCAAGGAAATCGAGCAGCAGTATGTTTCGGGCCTGGTGACCTCGGGCGAGCGCTACAACAAGGTCGTGGACATCTGGGGCAAGGCCGGTGACGACATCTCCAAGGTCATGATGGACCACCTGAAGAAGGAAAAGACCATCGACCGCCACGGCAAGGAAGTGGACCAGGAGTCGTTCAACTCCATCTACATGATGGCCGATTCTGGTGCCCGCGGCTCTGCTGCGCAGATCCGTCAGTTGGCCGGGATGCGTGGCCTGATGGCCAAGCCAGACGGTTCCATTATCGAGACCCCCATCACGGCCAATTTCCGTGAAGGTCTGAACGTGTTGCAGTACTTCATTTCCACCCACGGTGCCCGTAAGGGCCTGGCGGATACGGCATTGAAGACCGCAAACTCGGGCTACCTGACACGCCGCCTGGTCGACGTGACACAGGACCTGGTGGTGACGGAAGAAGACTGCGGCACGGCCAATGGCGCGTTGATGCGCGCCATTGTTGAAGGCGGTGAAGTCATTGAGTCGCTGCGCGATCGCATTTTGGGTCGTACGGTAGCTGAAGATGTGCTGCACCCCGAGAACCGTGCCGTGCTGGCTTCGGCCGGCACGATGCTGGAAGAAGACCTGATCGACGAGCTGGAACTGGCGGGTGTGGACGAAGTCAAGGTGCGCACGGCGCTGACGTGCGAAACCCGCTTTGGCCTGTGTGCCAAGTGCTATGGCCGTGACCTGGGCCGTGGTGGGTTGATCAACCTCGGCGAGGCCGTGGGCGTGATCGCCGCTCAGTCCATTGGCGAACCAGGTACCCAGTTGACGATGCGGACCTTCCACATCGGCGGTGCGGCTTCGCGTGCGGCCATTGCTTCCAGCGTGGAAGCCAAGTCCAACGGTTTGATTGGTTTCAATGCCACGATGCGCTATGTGACCAACTCCAAGGGCGAACTGGTGGTCATCTCCCGTTCTGGCGAGATCATCATCCAGGACGAACATGGCCGCGAGCGCGAGCGCCACAAGGTGCCCTATGGTGCCACCTTGTCGGTCAAGGTTGACCAGCAGATCAAGGCAGGGACCATTTTGGCCAACTGGGATCCGCTGACGCGTCCGATCATTACCGAGTTTGCCGGCCAGGCAAAATTCGAGAACGTCGAAGAGGGCCTTACGGTAGCCAAGCAGGTGGACGAAGTCACCGGCCTGTCCACGCTGGTTGTGATCGACCCCAAGCGCCGTGGTTCGGCCAAGGTAGTCAAGCCCCAGGTCAAGCTGATCGACGCCAATGGCAACGAGGTGAAGATTCCTGGCACCGACCACTCGGTGACCATCGGCTTCCAGATTGGTGCGCTGATCCAGGTGCGCGATGGCATGGATGTGGGCCCCGGCGAAGTGCTGGCGCGTATCCCGATCGAAGGCCAGAAAACGCGTGACATTACCGGCGGTCTGCCGCGCGTGGCCGAGCTGTTCGAGGCGCGTACGCCCAAGGACAAGGGTACGCTGGCCGAGGCTACCGGCACGGTTTCGTTCGGCAAGGAAACCAAGGGCAAGATTCGCCTGCAGATCACGGATCCGGAAGGCAAGGTCTGGGAAGAGCTGATTCCGAAGGAAAAGAACATCCTGGTGCACGAAGGCCAGGTGGTCAACCGTGGCGAGTCGATCGTCGACGGCCCGGCCGACCCGCAAGACATCCTGCGCCTCCTGGGAATCGAGGAACTGTCGCGTTATATCGTTGACGAAGTACAGGACGTCTATCGCTTGCAAGGTGTGAAGATCAACGACAAGCACATTGAAGTGATCGTGCGCCAGATGCTGCGCCGCGTCGTAGTAGAAAATGCGGGCGACTCGGGCTACATCGCCGGGGAGCAGGTCGAGCGCTCCGAAATGCTCAACACCAACGAGGCATTGCAGGCGGAGGGCAAGCTGCCCGCAACCTACACCAACCTGTTGCTGGGTATTACGAAGGCATCGTTGTCCACCGATTCGTTCATTTCGGCCGCTTCCTTCCAGGAAACGACGCGCGTGTTGACCGAGGCGGCCATCATGGGCAAGCGCGACGAGTTGCGTGGTCTGAAGGAAAACGTCATCGTGGGTCGCCTGATTCCTGCAGGCACAGGTCTGGCATACCACCAGGCACGCAAGGCCAAGGATGCGATGGACGACGCCGAGCGCCGAGCCATCGCCGAGGCGGAAGCCGCTGAAATGGCCGATATGGCGGAGTCTGCGGAGCCCGATGGGGAGTCCGACGCTGCTGGAGCGGCCGCTGCAGCGGCAGATTAAGCGCCGCGATGGCGATTGAGAGCTCCCGGATTGTCCTGACCAAGGCAGTCCGGGAGTTTTTCATTGTGGCGACCCGTTGTTGCCAATAGTTGCAGCGGGATGCCGCATGCGGGAGATTCCCGATTGGAGCCCTTCTTGTGACCACCCCCTTCCAACAGAGCCCCGCACGGCCCCGACAAATGCGCACATCCTCCGACATGCCTCCCGCAGGAGGAAGCGTTTCCTTGTCGCGTCTGCTCCAGTCCGTGGCGCAGGGGTTGCAGGATATTCGGGCCGGTCGTTCCGGCAGCGCGGTGATGGAGGCCGTTCCTGTCTTGCAGCGGCCCGGAGTGCAGGCCCTGCTGTTCCAGGTCTTGCGCACACTCGGGCAGGCCGAGGCCGTGCGAACCCAACTGGCTGCTCGCAAACCATCGCCTGCAGCCGATGCCCTGCTGTGCGCGGCGCTCGCACTGCTGTGCGATGCTGACAACGCTCCCTATGAACCGTTCACCCTGGTGAACCAGGCGGTTGAAGCGGCCAAGGCGAGCCGCGCCACGCGAACGCAGGCTTCCTTCATCAACGCCTGCCTGCGTCGTTTTCTGCGTGAACGCAAGTCGCTGATGCACACTACGCACGCTGATCTGCAGGCCTTGTGGAACCATCCGCGCTGGTGGGTACGTCGCCTGCAGCAAGACCATCCCGAGCATTGGCAGGAAATATTGCAGGCCAACAACACTCAAGCGCCCATGGTGCTGAGAATTAACAAGCAAAAAACCACTGTAGCGCTTTACCAGCAAGCGCTTGCAGCTATCAATTGTGAATCGATCCCCGTCGGCGAGACAGGGCTGATGCTGCGCCGTGCGTTGCCTGTTTCAGCCCTTCCGGGCTTTTTTGATGGAATGGCTTCGGTGCAGGATGCGGCCGCCCAGATGGCCGCGCCTTTGCTCCTCGGTGGACTCGCCCTCGAGCGCCCCATGCGCGTTCTCGACGCCTGTGCGGCGCCCGGAGGAAAAACGGCGCACCTGCTCGAATGGGCGGGACCCAATGCCTCACTCCAGGTGACGGCGCTGGATGTAGACGCCGAGCGTTGCGAACGTATCCGCGGCACGCTGGCGCGTCTGGGGCTGCACGCACAGGTGCTGGCGGTGGATGCCGGGCGACCGCAGGATTGGTGGCCTTCGCAATGCGGTGGGGAGCTGTTTGACGCCATCCTGCTGGACGCGCCGTGCACCGCCTCGGGCATTGTGCGCCGCCATCCCGATGTACGCTGGCTGCGCCGCGAGAGCGATATTGCGCAGCTGGCAGCCATTCAGGCGCATTTGCTGACCGCTCTCTGGCCTTTGCTGCGATCAGGTGGCCGCCTTCTCTACTGCACCTGCTCGATCTTCCGGGCTGAAGGGGATGACCAGGTGCAAGCGTTTCTTGCGCACCACAAAGATGCCCGACTCTTGCCTTCCCCGGGGCATTTATTGCCGGGCATGGGCGCCAAGGGGAAAACAGTCCCGGACAATCGGTCGGGTGAACATGACGGATTTTTTTACGCACTGCTCCAAAAAGCACCGGCTTGATTGCGCCATGGTGCGCCACTGGCTGCGCGGCTGGCTCCGCTGGTGTCTGGCGGTCTGGCTGGTGTGGGGTCTGCCAGGGCAGGCCCAAATACCGGCAGGGATTCCAGAGATGCAGCTGGAATGGACCGAGGAAGGCGTATTTCTGAGCGCTGCCTTGCAGTTTGAGCTGCCCAAACTGGCCGAAGATGCCTTGCACAAGGGCATCCCGATGTATTTCGTCACGGAGGCGGAACTCGTGCGAGACCGCTGGTACTGGTACGACCAGCACATCGAAACGACGGCGCGCTACATGCGCCTGAGCTATCAGCCCTTGACCCGCCGCTGGCGCTTGAATGTGTCCCCCGTGCCCTTCGAGGGGAGTGGCCTGGGAGTGGTTTTTGGACAGAACTTCGATGCATTGCCCGATGTCCTGGCGACCATGCAGCGCATTGCCCGCTGGAAGATCGCAGAGTATCAGGCCATTGACCCTCAGGGACGCTACAACGTGAATCTGCGGTTCTGGCTGGACATGTCGCAACTGCCCCGACCGTTGCAGATCGGGGCCATGGGCCGGTCCGGCTGGAACCTCTCCATGGCACGCAACCAGCGCTTGGCGATGGAGCTGGCTCGATGAGCCCTGCTGGCGAGGCGCACCGCCCATCCCATGCCGTGCGCTGGGCGCTGGGTGTGGGGGCTGCCGTTATGGTGGCCATCGGATTGGTGCTGTTGTTTCTGCTCACCCTGACCACCAATAACAGAGTGTTGTACGAGCGCAACTACGCCTGGCTTTTCGGTATCAATGTTGTTGTGGCGGCCTTGTTGGCGGCCGTGCTGGCGTGGGTTGGGCTGCGGCTGCTCATGCGCTTGCGGCGTGGGCGGTTTGGCAGTCGTCTGCTGGTCAAGCTGGCTGCCATTTTTGCCCTGGTGGGCCTGGCGCCCGGATTGATGATCTATTTCGTCTCCTACCAGTTCGTTTCGCGCTCAATCGAAAGCTGGTTTGATGTGAAGGTGGAGGGCGCGCTGGCCGCCGGTGTGAACCTTGCCCGCTCGACGCTGGAAATGCAGGCCACCGACATGGCCACCCGTACGCGCAATGCCAGCGTGCAACTGGCCCAGGTGCCGGACTCTACCGCGGTGCTGGCGCTGGAACGCATCCGGGATCAGCTCGGCGCTTCGGACGTAGTGCTCTGGAGCGCTGCGGGCCAGATGGTGGCCAGTGTGGGGCAGTCGCGCTTTCGCATCAACCCGGAGCGGCCAACGCCCCAGCAACTGCGCACGGTACGCCAGCAAAAGGCTGTGGGCCAGATCGAAGGGCTCGAAGACTTGACCGATCTGGCGGACCAGACCGCACTCCAGAATGTCCGGGTCACTGCCATGGCTTTGGTTCCGACACCAGGCATGGGCCTTCTCGCCGAGCCGCGCTACCTGCAGGTCACCATGCCCTTGCCAAGTGTTCTGGTCGACAACTCGGTTGCGGTGCAGGAGGCCAACCGCGAATACCAGGAGCGTGCACTGGCCCGGGGGGGGTTGCGGCGCATGTATATCGGCACGCTCACGCTCAGCCTGTTTCTGGCTGTTTTCGGTGCGGTGCTGCTCGCTGTGTTGCTGGGGAACCAACTCGCACGGCCATTGCTGGTGCTGGCCGAAGGCGTGCGCGAAGTGGCACAGGGCAACCTCAGCCCCAAAGCGGCGCTGCAAGGTAAGGACGAACTGGGGGGGCTGACACGTTCCTTTGCCCTCATGACCCAGCAGCTGGCTGACGCACGGGCAGCGGTCGAGAAGAGCATGGGGGCAGTGGATGCTGCGCGTGCGCGATTGCAGACCATTCTGGACAACTTGACGGCGGGTGTGATCGTTCTGGACCGGCAAGGCACCATTCGTACCTCTAACCCAGGGGCTACGCGTATTCTGCGGGCTCCCATGGCCGCCTATGAGGGACGATTGCTTGCGCAGGTGCCAGGGCTGGAGGCATTTGCTGCCGCGGTGCAGGAACAGTTTCATGCCTTTCTCAACCACATCGACACACATGGACTGGACCACTGGCAGCAGTCCTTCGAACTGCACGAATCCCCCAGTGGAGCAGGCCACCATGCCACCAGCCTGGTGGCGCGGGGAGCCGAATTGCCGGATGCCGCCTGGCTGTTGGTGTTTGATGACATCACGGAAATTGTTTCTGCACAGCGTGCGCAGGCCTGGGGGGAAGTGGCCCGCCGTCTGGCCCACGAGATCAAGAATCCTCTCACACCGATCCAGCTCTCGGCCGAGCGCCTGGAGATGAAGCTGACCGGCAAGCTGCCAGCCCCTGAGCAAGCCGTACTCACCAAGTCCGTGAAAACCATCGTCGACCAGGTTGACGCCATGAAGCGGCTGGTCAATGAGTTTCGCGATTACGCCCGTCTACCAGCAGCAGAGCTGCAACCGCTGAATCTCAATGCCTTGGTGGCCGATGTGCTCCAGCTCTATGAAGCCGAGCATGCCAGCGTTGCCGTGCGTGCGGACCTGGATCCCCGTTGCCCACGCATCCTGGGCGACGCCCAGCAGTTGCGCCAGGTGGTGCACAACCTGCTGCAAAACGCGCAGGATGCGACAGATTCGGCCGGTGCGGGGACTGGTGAAATACTGCCGCCTGTTTGCATCAGCACGCACTGGAGCGACACCTCACAACGTGTGCGTCTGCGCGTCAGTGACCATGGCTCAGGTTTCCCGGCGCACATCCTGCAACGTGCGTTCGAGCCCTACGTCACGACCAAGGCACGCGGCACAGGACTGGGGCTGGCGGTGGTCAAGAAGATTGCCGACGAACATGGTGCGCGCATCGATCTGTCCAACCGTCTGGACGACGGCGTGGTACGTGGTGCCCAAGTATCGCTATCATTCGCCCCTGAGCACAGGGTGGCGTCCTGACAACACTGTGCACTGCAGCTTCAAGGCACTTCATACATGGCAAACATATTGGTAGTTGACGATGAACTCGGCATCCGGGATCTCCTGTCGGAAATTCTGAATGATGAAGGGCACAGCGTCGATCTCGCGGAAAACGCAACGCAAGCCCGGGCCGCCCGCATCAACGGCACCTACGACCTGGTATTGCTCGACATCTGGATGCCCGATACCGATGGTGTTTCGCTCCTCAAGGAATGGGCGGCTGGCGGCCTGCTGACCATGCCCGTCATCATGATGAGCGGCCATGCCACCATTGACACAGCCGTGGATGCCACACGCATCGGTGCTTTTGCGTTCCTGGAGAAACCCATCACCATGCAGAAACTGCTCAAGGCAGTGGAGCAGGGGCTGGTGCGCCAGTCGCAGCGTCCGCCTGCCCCAGCGCCTGTGGTGGTGGCCAGTCCACCAGCCATCGACAGTGCCATCTATGCGGCACAAAGCCTGCCTATCACCATGGAGGCGGACACCGGCCCGCATGCGCATCAGGGTTTTGACCTCGATCGCCCCTTGCGGGAGGCGCGCGACGGGTTCGAGAAAGCCTATTTCGAGTTCCATCTTGCGCGCGAGGGCGGCTCCATGACCCGCGTAGCGGAGAAAACAGGCTTGGAGCGTACGCACCTTTATCGAAAACTGCGTCAATTGGGCGTGGATCTGGCGCGTGGAAAGCGGAATTAATTCGGCCCAGCAGAAAAGATGAAATATTTCTGGTTATAATTTGAGGCTCAGGCCCGGTAGCTCAGTCGGTAGAGCAGAGGATTGAAAATCCTTGTGTCGGCGGTTCGATTCCGTCCCAGGCCACCAGTAAGCATGCGCCCCAGCGCCCGAAAGGGTTCTGGGGCGTTTCTACAATCCGCGTTTAATTTCTACAAATGTGGATGTTTTCCTACTTTTACTGATAGACAAAGCTCTTCAGCGACTCTCACAATAGAGCATCCAATCTGGATACTGAAAACTTAGGAGCAGTTATGCACTCGTCTGGACTTCCGAAGGAGTCAACGTCTGTGCCAAGAAAAAAAACAGGGGAGTCAGGTACCCCAGCAACATCTTCGCGGGAAGATCTCTATAGGCAGTACTTTGCTGCCCAGGCCCAACAGGCCCAACGACCAGCCGGTTTCATCGAGCAAGTGAACGGCTTTGGCGTCCAACTGTTCTCCCAGGCTACCTCTTTCGGGAATCGTTGATGCCGTCTTGGATTGAGGTACAGACGGAAATCTTCGCACTACAACAGCAGGGTAACGCTGATCCGCTTAAGACGGTGCGGCAGAAATACCTTGGGTTGCTCAGCGCAAAGACTGGGCGGACCACCATGGTCTATTACTCTGGTTGGTTGTCCGCTCCGGCCTTTTCGCCCGCGCACATCATCAACGATGACGACAAAGCTGGTTTTATGCAAGCAGCGCATAAAGTCGGGCACATGGGTGGGCTGGATCTGGTGCTGCATACGCCAGGTGGTCAAGTAACGGCTGCGGAATCCATCGTTGACTACCTTTTGAAGCTGTTTAACGATGACCTGCGAGTTATCGTGCCTCAGATTGCAATGTCTGCCGGCACTATGATTTCGTGTGCCGCTAGAGAAATACTGATGGGGCATCAGTCAAACTTGGGGCCAATCGATCCCCAGGTGAACGGGTTGCCTGCCTACGACGTGCTCTCAGAATTTGATCGCGCTGTGCGAGATTCAAGCGACCCGGGCGCAGCATTGATGTGGCAAACCATCATTGGTAAGTACCACCCGACATTCCTCAGCAGTTGCGAGCATGCAATCGCACTCTCAAAAGAAATTGTGCAAAAGTGGTTGCAGCAGTACATGTTTGCAGGAGAGCCCGATGCCGAGGCCAAAGCTACGCATGTAGTTGAGTGTCTTTCAAGCCGGGACAACAATCGCGAACATGCTCGCCATCTACATGCTGAGCGTTGTAGAGAGATTGGTTTGAAGATCACCTCTCTTGAAGAAGATCAGAACATTCAAGACCTTGTGCTCACCATCCACCATGCTTGTGGATTCTCCATGGCTCAGATGAACTGGGCCAAGCTGATTGAAAACCATATCGGCGCCAGCTACGTGCGATAGCCTATCTCAGGGGATGCACTCGTTCCCCAACACGTGCACGCACGTAGTGCTCAGTCATCTCCCGATTCTTGTGCGCTAGCAGCTTCTGCGAGTGCGCAAGGTCCCCTGTGTCGGTTGCCGCTTTCGCTCGAATGTCCCGAAACTGAAAATCCACCTTTGCCAGCGTTCGCGCCTTGTCGAAGCGTGAGCGCAGCGCCCCCTGGCTGAGTGGCTGGCCGTTCTCGTCCTGAATCAGAAACGCACTGATGGCCTTCCTGGGTCGTTGGTTGATCCTCTCGATGACCGCCGCCAGCTCGCCGGTTATCTCGATGCCCAGGCGTGCCCCGGTCTTGTTCTGCACGATCCATAAGGCTCCATCCCGAATGTCGGCGCGCTTGATCTTGAGCACATCGGCGGGCCGTTGGCCTGTGAGCAATGCAATGTCCATGGCATCCACTACTGTGCAATGTGCGTTGGCCCGCACGCGGTCGAATTCATCGTCGGTGACATAGCGTGATCGCCCGGTTTCTTTGAAGCCCTTCACGCCCTGGCAGGGGTTCTGCGCGGTGGTGAAGCCCCATTCCCTGGCCTTGTTGAAGATGTGCGAGAACAGGGCCTTCTCGCGGTTGGCGCTGACCTGCCCCCAATACCCGTACCAGTCGTTTTGAGAAAATCCGCTGGTTAAAGGAGATTACTCCTGGGTTTGAAGCGGCGCCGTTACGGCGCCGCCAGTTGATTGTCGATGTCGCGCTGCGAACTTTGCTGGGGGAATCCGGCCGCAGCTGCTGTGCGGCCTGATCTCGTTGTAGTCAGCCCGCCAGCGCGCAATCTCGGCACGGGCCTGTTTCAGGCTCTGGAACCAGTGCTCGTTCAGACACTCGTCGCGAAACTTGCCGTTGAAGCTCTCGATGTAGGCATTCTGCGTGGGCTTGCCGGGCTGGTTGAGGATATGGCGCACGCCCCTGGCCTGCGCCCACGCCATGAAGGCTCGGCTGGTGAATTCGGGCCCCTGGTCTGTGCGCACGGCCTGCGGGTAACCGCGAAACCGCGCCACCTGCTCCAGCACGCGCACTACGTACTCGCCGCCGATGCCGTGCTCGACGGCGATATCCACGCACTCGTGGCTGAAGTCATCGGTGATGGTCAGGCACTTGATGCGCCGGCCACTGGCCAAGCTGTCGCTGACGAAATCCATGCTCCAGACCTCGTTGACGCTCTGGCATTGGTGCAGCGGAACGCGTTCGAGCTTCAGGCGCTGTTTGCCACGGCGCTTGCGCACCGATAGGTCAGCTAGCTTGTAGAGCCGATACACGCGCTTGTCGTTGATCTTGGTGCCTGCGGCACGCAGCAGATCGCCGATGCGCCGGTAGCCAAAGCGCCGCCGCTCGTGCGCGAGCTCGACGATGTGCTGACTCGTGGCCTGGTCGTGCTGTGTGCGCTGGGGCGGGTGCCGCCAGCTGTCGCGCGACAGTCCCACCAAAGCGCAGGCGCGCCGTTCACTGATCGAGGTCTCTTCCAACATCTTGCCCACCGCGCGTCGCTTCGCCGGTGGGCTCAGCGCTTTACGCCGAAGGCCACCTTCAGCGCCTCGTTGTCCAACACCGCTTCGGCCAGCAGCTTCTTGAGCCGGTTGTTCTCGGCTTCGAGGTCGCGCAGCCGCTTGGCATCGCTGGCCTCCATGCCGCCGAACTTGGCTCGCCACTTGTAGAACGTGGCCGAGCTGAAACCCTCTCGGCGGCACAGGTCCGCCACGCTCATGCCAGCGTCGGCCTGCTTGATGAACCCAATGATCTGTTCGTCCGTGTACCTGCTCTTGCGCATCGCGCTTCCTCTCGGTTGCGCGGATTCTCTATTGCCTTGGTACGGGTGGCGGGTTGCAGGTCAGCGCGCACCTTTGCAACCTGGCCGCGCAGGTCCATGTACTGGCGAATGTGCATGGGGGCGATGGCCTCGATGGGCATGTGCCCGAACACGCGCAGCAGGTTGGTGAGTTCCTTGTCGTTGTCGCGCCGGGTCTGCACGCTCTTGGTGGGGAACACCTCACGCACATAACGCTTGGCCACCACGGCAAAAAGCCGGGTGGACTCGTCCTCGCGCACCCCTTCACGCTGGGCCCACAGGCGCAGGGCTTCGGCGCGGTCGTCGGAGAGCTTGGTCCACACGCGGGGCAGGGTGCCGCTCACGTGATACCAAACGTTGCCCTTGCGGTGAAAGCGCGGAGGGTCATCGAAGTTGGATTGCCGACGCCGACCCATTACGCCCCCTGCAAAGCCCGGAAATTGGGCTGGTAGCTCTGTTCCTCGGGCACTCCACAACCCAACATCTTTTCTGCGTATTTGCGGGCCACGATGGCTTGCCTATTGCCGTTGATCTCAAAGCGCCAGCCCTTGGTGCGCAGCCATTGCACTTGGCGCGATGGAAGCCGAAAGCCTGTGAGCGTGCTCACCTCTTCAGGAGTGAGGAATAGGGGATCAGTGCTCATGGCGCCACAGGTGCGAAAAGGGTAGGGCGACCAAGGAACGAGTAAGGACCTGCGACGTTTGTCATTCCCCCGATGTATTCGAAAACCTTTTGAGCAGTGACTCTTTTGCCGCTGACGGACACCCGCCAGGGCGATTGCACGCAAACCCCCGAATCCCGATCCACCAAGCCAACACCTTTGACTCGCACAAAGCGGCTGCCGACTCCGGCGAGATGCTTGAGCCATGTGGGCAGGTTGAACCATTGTCGAATCTGCTGAGCGGCATGGACGAATCCGCCCGCTCCGTGAAGTCGAGCACCCTTCGGAAGTCCGCCCTCGATATCCAGTTTGCTGACGTACTTGCAGAGGTATCCGATGGGGTGCTTGGCCCATTCGATTCGTGTACTTCCATGGGACCACCATCCTTGCTTGTCGGGTTTGGGGAGAGTCAGGCCCTTAGGGAGCCAGATGAGCACGTGGTAATGCAGGGCGCCGCGCTGTTGCAGCTCGGCCACCCACACGTACAGCATTCGATAGCCGCGGCGCTGCAGCCACTGGCGGATGTGCTTGATCAGCAGGGAGATATGACAAGGCTCAAACGCTCCTACATCGCGGTAGGTGAGCGTGAGCATGGCCGTGCGAGTCCTGAATCCGGACCACGGCTGTTGGAACAGATGGGCAGCGGTGAGTACAGAACGACGAAGGCGAGTGAGTCGTGCCTTCTTCTGGTCTATCTCTACTTCTTCAGGGAGAAGCGTGTCACTTGTTTTAATTGAGACAAGCCCAGCGCTTGGCGGCTGCGCCGCCGGCGCGCCCCCGCTCCGCCGGGGCCGCGCTGGCGCCTCAACCGCCATTGCTTGCGGCTGTTCACATGGGTGTAAGAAAGGTGCATTCATGTCTCCTTACTTTGAAGGAGACATGAAATGCCGTCAAGGGGAATTCAATTCCCCTGTTGTGGAAAGGAGACTTTGTCTATCCTTCGATTAGCTTCCGCTCGGTCTTGTCGATGGATTTGTCCTCACCGGAGACGGCCTTCCAGAAGTTCGAAACGGTGCGGGAGATCGTGAAGGCCTTGGAGCGTTCTGAGTTCGGGCCAGTCTCTGCAAATTCTTCGCGGACAGTGATGCCGAGAATCTGCTCGTACTTGCGAATGGTCTTCTTGCTGTGCATGAGTACCAGCGGCTTCCAGCCCATATAGATCCCAAGTACGTACATGCCGAGCGCAGCCTCCAACTCGTCGCTGGTGCCGGAGAAGTTGTGCACCGCATCGCGGGCTATCTCAGCAAAGCGCTCGGCCTGCTCAGGAGTCAGGGGCGGGGTTTGGGTTTTTGGCTTGACCATCCGCGCAGGATATCAGGTCAAGGGGTTTTCAACTGCCCTTAGTTCCGCATCGATTTCTTGCGAAATCAATGCGGCTTGTTCGGGAGTCGGCTGCGAAAAACGCTGGAAAAGGCTTCTACAATCGCGCCCTCTTGTAAGAAAAACCCCTTCGATGCAGCCGCAGTGAATCAGTGGCCCATGTAGACGGGTCTACTTTGCAAGTCATTGATTTAACCGGCTTTTTGTGGTGGATTGAAAATCCTTGTGTCGGCGGTTCGATTCCGTCCCAGGCCACCATAAATTCTCTTTGTAAATCAACGGTTTACGAAGAGGTGCAAAGAAAGCGGCCCGTCAAAACGGCCGCTTTTTTGTTTTCCTGTCACAGTTTTGGCAATGACGTTGGCGAAGCAGTGCGCGGCAAGGGCCCCGGTCGGTTGAGAACTGCGCGGCATTGCGCTGGGGAAGAAAGGTCGATGGAGGCCCCTGCAAAGGGCTGCAGACGACCCCGCATGGGGGACTCGCAGGTACGCCCAGACCCTCTGGGTCTTCCCCTGGCGCCATGCCAGCCTTTTAAAGAAAGTGCAGTCTCTAAAGACCGCGTTTTTGGGCTCGTGACTAGACGCAACTCCACTTACTAGGAGTTGCTTCATGCAGACAGAAAACACCGCAGCCATCAATGGCGTCGTTCCCACAGCCACCAACGCAGCGGCCACAAACCCCCACCAACTTCCCCCGGCCAAAAAGCGCACCCGGACAGACGCGACCGCCAAGGCCGTGCGTGTCGGGAAAACCTGGACAGCACGATTGCGGCGCGGTGGTCATGACGTCTACGAGACCGGCCACAAAACCCGTGCGGATGCTGAACTCGCCGCCGCCAAGGAGCTGGCCAGGCGCAAGGCTCAGGGCGAGCCGTTTGGCAAGGGCCCCAAGAAAACGAGCTTCGTACACGCGCTGCGTGACTACGCCAAGGCCAGCCATGTTCGATGGCGGCCTGCATGTAGAGGCCCGGCGGCAGGTCGCACACGTCCATCTTTGCAAGATCGACGTCTGTCCCCTGATTCCGCACACTGGCGTCGCGCAGCCGCTGCTGCTCACGGTTGCGCTGCGCGTAGTCTGGCTGTGCCTCGCGGTAGCCGCGCCAGTAGTCCGGATTGCGCTGTGCCCATGCCTGCTGGGCGGCGCGCTGATTGTCCCGGTAGTCGGGATCGGACTGGAGCTTGGCCCGCTGCCACTGGCGCTTGCGAGCGCGCTGGCAGTCGGGCAAAGAGCAGTAGGCTTGGTCGGGAACTTGCGGGCGGGGTGCGAAAGGCTTGCCGCAGCAGGCGCAGCGTCGGGTCATCGTCGGGATCTCCATGCAAAGGGGGGCTGGAAACCGCGACGGCACTGCTGCCGCGCCCGCATGCGGGGTACGCTTGACCTCGATCCGTCAGTGGGGCGTTCTCCTCGTTCGGGGTATGCGCCCAGTAGCGCGGGCTCCTATTCATCGGTTTTTATTTACATTTACCGATGTTATGGAACAATATACCGGATCATGGATACAACCGCCGACAAGCTGCTGGAACTGGTGCGCGCGCAGGGACTGCTGCGCCCGCACGATCTGGCCCCGCTGGGCATCCCACGGGTGGCCCTGACGCGGGCAGTGCGGCGCGGGCAACTGGAGCGCGTCGGGCGCGGCCTGTACGGCCTTGTGGCGCGCCCGGTGTCGGCGCACGGGACACTGGCCGAAGTCGCGCGCCGCGTGCCCAAGGGCGTCGTGTGCCTGCTGTCGGCACTGCGCTTCCACGACCTGACGACGCAGGCCCCGTTCGAGGTCTGGCTGGCCATCGACAACAAGGCGGCCACGCCGAAACTCGACTACCCGCCGCTGCGCCTCGTGCGCTTCTCCGGCGCGGCGCTGGCCGAGGGTGTCGAGGAGCACGTCGTGGACGGCGTCACCGTCCGCGTCACGGGCGTCGCCAAAACCGTGGCCGACTGCTTCAAGTACCGCAACAAGATCGGCCTCGACGTGGCGCTGGAGGCGCTGCGCGAGGCATGGAACGCCAAGCGCATGACCGGCGACGAAATCTGGCACTACGCCAAGATCGACCGCGTGGCTAACGTGATGCGTCCCTATCTGGAGAGCCTGGCATGAACCAGCGCAACATCGCCGCATCGGTTCGTGCCCGGCTGCTCAACAAGGCCCGCGCCGAGAAACTGGACTTCAATCTGCTGCTGACCCGTTACGCGCTGGAGCGGATGCTGTACCGCCTGAGCGTCTCAGAGCCGCGCGGGCAGTTCCTGCTCAAAGGTGCGCTGCTGTTCGACCTCTGGTTCGATCTGCCGCATCGCCCGACGCACGACGCCGACCTGCTTGGGTTCGGCTCCACCGAAATTCCCCATCTGGAAAAGCTGTTCCGCGAGATCAGCCAGATCGCCAGCGACGACGGCATCGTGTTTCAGGCCGACAGCGTGAAGGCCGCCGAAATCCGCAAAGAGGCCAACTACGCGGGCGTCCGCGTCACGATGCTGGGCCTGCTGGACAACGCGCGCTGCCCGGTGCAGATCGACATCGGCTTCGGCGATGCCGTCACGCCCGCGCCGGAGAATGTGCAGTACCCGGTCATCCTCGATGGCATGCCGCAGCCGCAACTGCGGGTCTATCCCCGCTACACGGTCGTCGCCGAAAAGCTGGAAGCGATGGTGAAGCTCGGCATCCTCAACAGCCGGATGAAGGATTACTTCGACCTGTGGGTTCTGGCCCGGCATTCCGATTTCGATGGCGCGGTGCTGGCGCAGGCGATTCGTGCCACGTTCGAGCGGCGGGGCACGGGCATCCCGTCCGGCGCGCCGTTGGGCCTGACCGACGAGTTCGGTCTGGACGAGCAGAAGGCCAAGCAGTGGCAGGCGTTCCTGCGCAAGAACACCTTGGAGCCGATGCCTCTGATCACGGTGATCGAGGCGTTGCGCGAATTCCTGCTGCCGGTGCTGGCGGCGCTCTCGGCGGGCAACGGCTTCGACCGGCAGTGGCGGGCAGGCGCGGGCTGGAATGCGGCCTGACGTCTGGCCAGCGCGCCCGTTCGATTCCGCGTTTGGGGATCGAACCGCAGACCGTTCGTTGCCTTCGGCAGCGAGCAAATGCGCGGAGGCGTCCGGTTTTTCCTCCGATGCGTGACCAGTGTAGAATCGTGCCCACAGATTGCCCGTTGTTGCGAGATTGCGGGTTATATAAGGTGGAACTA
>JAMLIQ010000045.1 GCA_023954095.1 Burkholderiaceae bacterium
GGGATGCCGTAGAGTGTGATATCCGGGTTGTTCATGGTGTCATCATGCGCCAGGCACACGGTCGGCGACAATCCCTCGCAGCATGCACAAGAAGATTCATACCCTGGAAGGCTGGCTTGCCCATTGTGAGCGCCTGCACCCCCACAACATCGACATGGGCCTGGAGCGGGTCAGCGAAGTCGCGCACCGCATGGGCCTGCGTTTTGACTGTCCGGTCATTACAGTGGCCGGCACCAATGGCAAGGGTTCTACCTGCGCAATGATCGAGGCCGTGGCGCAGGAGGCGGGATATCGCACGGGTGTTTACGCCTCACCCCACCTGGTGCACTTCGAAGAGCGTTGCCGCATTGCAGGCGATGTGGTGGCGGCGACCGACCTGCTTCCCCACTTCGAGGCGGTCGAGAGCGCACGCACGCTCAATGGTAACGATGTTTCTCTGACCTATTTCGAGTTCACGACCCTGGTCATCCTGCGGCTGATGAGCCATGCGCTGCTGGATGTCGCGATTCTGGAGGTCGGGCTGGGAGGGCGGCTCGATGCCACCAATGTCATCGACGCTGATTGCGCCGTGATCACCAGCATCGACATCGACCATGTCGAATTTCTGGGGCCGGACCGCGAAAGCATCGGGCGAGAAAAGGCAGGCATCATGCGCACCGGCAGGCCTGTGGTGGTGAGCGACCCGATGCCGCCGCAAAGCGTGCTTGACCATGCGCGCGAAATTGGCGCTGATCTCTGGCGTTTTGGGCAGGATTTCAACTTTGCAGGCGACAAGCAGCAGTGGGGCTGGGCGGGGCGCGGCCGCCGCTACGCCGGCATGGCCTATCCGGCGCTGCGTGGAGCCAACCAGTTGGTGAATGCCTCGGGCGCGCTGGCGGCGCTGGAGGCACTGCGCGGGCGCATCCCCATCACAGCGCAGGCGGTGCGCAACGGCCTGTCTTTGGTCGAGTTGCCGGGACGCTTCCAGATCATTCCGGGACAGCCCGCCCTGGTGCTGGATGTGGCGCACAACCCGCATTCGGTGGCGGCGCTGACCGCCAATCTGGATGCCATGGGATATTTTCCGGTCACCCACGCGGTGTTCGGTGCGATGGCCGACAAGGATCTTGCCGCCATGTTCGCCAGGGTCGGGCCGCTGGTGGACCGCTGGTACTTTACAGACTTGCCCATTGCGCGTGCCGAAACAGCGGCCGGTCTGCTGCAGAAGTGGAATACGCTGCAAATCGCGGCCGGTGTTCGGCAGCAGGTGGCATGCAGCCAGCATGCCAGCCCCGCCGATGCGCTGCAGGCGGCCATGCTGGCAGCTGACCCCGCTGATAGAATCGTCGTCTTTGGTTCCTTCCATACGGTGGGCGGTGTGCTTCTGAATGGCGTGCCCCGTCTGCAGGCCAAGCATCTGGGCACTTAAGTCCGTCACGGTATTTGCAACTCCATGGCATTTTTCAAGTTTCGGTGGCCCGGCCAGAAGGGGCAGGGCGACAAGGCAGCAAAGCCTGCCCGTCCAGCCAAGGCCGAGAGCATCGAAGTGATGCGCAGACGGGCGCGCCACAGGCTGATTGGCGCAGCGGTACTGGTGCTGCTGGGAGTGGTGGGCTTTCCCATTTTGTTTGATACACAGCCGCGCCCGATCCAGGTCGACATTCCCATCGAAATCCCTGATCGCAACAAAGCCGTGCCGCTGGTGGTGCCAGGGAGTGAGCCTTTGGCTGCAGCGTCGGCGCCAAGTGCAGTGCGCCCCGCGGAACACTCGGCCCCGGTGGAGGCCGTCACCGAGGCGCCTGTACCCCGTGAGTCGCGTCCTGCACCGGCTGCGGTTGCTGCATCAACGCCTGTAACGGCCCCCCCGCCCAAGCGCGCAGAACCCCGGCCGGAGAGCAAAATACCTGTTGCTCCGCCGACCCGTGCAGCCCCGTCGTCCGAGGAGGCTGAGCGCGCACGCGCACTGCTGGAAGGGCGGTCGGCCAAGACCGCCGTGGCGCCTGCGGCGGCAGACGGAGAGCGTTTCATTGTGCAGATTGGCGCCTTTGCCGAAGCCGACAAGGTGCGTGAAGTGCGCCAGAAGCTCGAACGCGCCGGAATCAAGACATATACCCAGGTGGTGGATACCAAGGATGGCAAGCGTACCCGGGTGCGCGTGGGGCCGTTTGAAGGCCGGGCCGAGGCAGAGAAGGCGGCGGCGCGCATCAAGGGGCTGGGGTTGCCGGTGTCCCTTTTGTCGCTCTGATCCATGGGTCTGCACATGGCAGCGCTGGACTGGATCTTTGTGGCGCTGCTGCTGGCTTCCATGCTGATGGGAGCCTGGCGCGGACTGGTGTACGAGGTGTTGTCGCTGGCGGGATGGGTGGCGGCCTTTCTGGCGGCACAGTGGCTGGCGGCGGATGCGGCGGCGCTGCTTCCGCTTGATGGCGCCCAGGATGCGGTGCGCTACGCCGCTGGTTTTATTCTGGTGTTCATCGTGACCATTTTTGCCTGTGGGTTCCTGGCATGGCTAGGCAAGAAGCTCGTGGATGCCGTGGGCCTGCGTCCGGTGGATCGTACGCTGGGCGCCGCGTTTGGGGTGTTGCGTGGTGTGGTGATTCTCCTGGTGCTGGTGGTCATTGCGGGTCTGATGCAACTGCACCAGGCAGATTGGTGGCAGGCATCGCGAGGGGCAATCTGGCTGTCGGAGCTGGTTCAGACCCTGAAGCCAGCGTTGCCGCAAGAGTTGGGTCATCGCCTTCCGGTATAGAGGAAGTCCGATGAAGCATGGATGACCGAAGTCGGTTGTCCGGTGTGTGGATGGCAAGCGGGGCGGTTCCCGCCAATGGATGGAAAACGTATATGTGTGGAATTGTTGGCGTTATCGGTGCGTCTCCGGTGAACCAGTTGATTTATGACGCGTTGCTTTTGCTGCAACACCGGGGCCAGGACGCGGCGGGGATCGTCACGCAGCAAGGACGCAAGTTTTTCATGCACAAGGCCAAGGGTATGGTGCGGGATGTGTTTCGCACCCGCAATATGCGGGCGCTGCCCGGCAATGTCGGGCTGGGGCAGGTGCGGTATCCCACGGCGGGCAACGCTTTCAGCGAGGAAGAGGCACAGCCGTTCTATGTGAATGCACCCTTCGGCATTGTCATGGTGCACAACGGCAACTTGACCAATGCGCAGGCGTTGCGGGCAGAGCTCTTTTCCACCGACCACCGCCACACCAATACCGACAGCGATTCGGAGGTGCTGCTCAACGTGTTTGCGCACGAGCTGGAGCGGGCGACCCGCGGCTTGCCCCTGGAGTCCGAGGCCATCTTTGCCGCAGTGCGCGCCGTACACCAGCGCATTCGTGGCTCCTATGCCGTGGTGGCGCTGATCGCGGGCCATGGCCTGGTGGCATTTCGCGATCCGCACGGAATCCGGCCGCTGGCCTTGGGGCGCGGCAAGGATGGCACTGTCATGGTGGGCAGTGAATCGGTTGCGCTGGAGGGCACGGGCCTTGCACTGGAGCGCAATGTCGAGCCCGGGGAGGCGCTGTTCGTCACACTCGATGGCCAGGTGCATGCGCGCCAGTGCGCACAGTCCCCTCAACTGCATCCCTGCATCTTCGAGTTTGTCTACCTTGCTCGGCCGGATTCGGTGCTGGACGGTATCTCGGTCTATCAGGCGCGGCTGAACCTGGGCGAATCGCTGGCCAAACGGGTGATTTCCACGCTGCCACCCAGTGACATCGATGTGGTGATTCCGATTCCCGAGTCCAGCCGCCCCAGCGCCATGCAGCTCGCGCATCGGCTGGGCCTTGCCTACCGCGAAGGCTTCGTCAAGAACCGCTATGTAGGCCGAACCTTCATCATGCCCGGGCAGGGGGTGCGCAAAAAGTCGGTTCGCCAGAAGCTCAACGTGATTGCCAGTGAATTCAAGGGGCGCAATGTGCTGCTGGTGGATGATTCCATCGTGCGCGGAACCACCAGCCGCGAGATCGTGCAGATGGCGCGTGACGCAGGCGCCCGCAAGGTCTACCTTGCAAGCGCAGCGCCCCCGGTGCGGTACCCCAATGTCTATGGCATTGACATGCCCACCAGCAGCGAATTGGTCGCCCACGGCCGCACGGTGGAAGAGATTCGCCAGCTGATTGGGTGCGATGCGCTGATCTACCAGGACGTCGACGGTATGAAGAAGGCCATTGGCTCCCTCAATAGCGACATCAGCGGTTTCGACGCATCGTGTTTCGACGGGGTCTACGTGACAGGTGATATCACTGGCGATGACATTGCGCTGCTCAACGAAGGGCGGACGGGAGGGGATGAGGGCGAGGAAGACCATTCGCGCCTGGCCTTGCCCAATGCACAGGAAAACTGAGGTGTGACCTGAACCAACCTGTAGACAAGATGCCTTCCCTGACACCCCCTGAATCACCTTCGGGTCTGCACCCGGATACGCTGGCAGTGCGCCAGGCACTGCCCCGCAGTGTCTATGGCGAGCATTCCGAGGCGCTCTATCTGACGAGCAGCTTTGTCCAGCCTGATGCCGCAACGGCAGCCCGCCGCTTTGCCGGTGAGGAAGAGGGCTATACCTATACCCGCACATCCAACCCCACGGTGACCAGTTTCGAACAGCGACTGGCGGCACTGGAGGGGACCGAGACAGCCATTGGTACCTCCAGCGGCATGTCGGCCATCCTGTTGATGTGCCTGGGCCTTCTCAAGGCGGGCGACCATGTGGTCTGTTCGCAGTCCATGTTCGGCTCCACCATGAAGCTGATCGGCGGGGAGCTTGCACGGTTTGGTGTGCAGTCGAGTTTTGTGCCCCAGACCGATGCAGCAGCCTGGCAAGCGGCTGTGCGGCCTGAAACGCGGCTCCTCTTTGCCGAAACCCCCACCAATCCACTGACGGATCTGTGCGATATCCAGGCGCTCGCGCGCATTGCGCATGGCGCGGGTGTGCTGCTGGCGGTGGATAACTGCTTTGCGTCGCCCGTATTGCAGCGTCCAACGAGCCTGGGGGCTGATCTGGTCATTCACTCCGGAACCAAGTTTCTGGATGGGCAGGGTCGCGTCATGGCTGGGGCGGTGTGTGGCCCGCGTTCTGTCATCGATGACAAACTGGCGCCCCTGATCCGCAGTGCGGGTATGAATTTGTCGCCTTTCAATGCGTGGGTGGTTCTCAAAGGCATGGAAACCTTGTCCATTCGCATGCAGGCACAAAGCGCCGGGGCATTGCAACTGGCGTCCTGGCTGGAGGCGCACCCCGCCGTGGCCCGTGTGTACTACCCTGGACTGGCGTCGCATCCGCAACACGCGCTGGCCATGCGCCAGCAGTCGGGTCTGGGCGGTGCGGTGCTTTCTTTTGATGTGCGTGCAAGCGATGCGGCTTCCGGGCGGCTGCGTGCTTTCCACGTTATAGACAGCACGCGGGTGTGCAGCATCACGGCCAACCTGGGCGATACCAAGACCACCATCACCCACCCGGCCAGCACCTCGCATGGCCGTTTGACGGAAGAGCAGCGCCAGGCAGCCGGTATCGGCCAGGGGCTGATCCGTGTGGCGGTGGGATTGGAACATATTGACGATTTGAAGAACGACCTCGCAAGAGGTCTGGATACCCTCACATGACAGCGCAAGCAACCCCCTCCGCCGGCCGCATACGCACCCGGTTCGCTCCTTCGCCCACGGGCTTCATTCACCTGGGCAATATCCGATCGGCCCTGTATCCATGGGCGTTTGCGCGCGCCACGGGTGGCGACTTCATCCTGCGCATCGAGGATACCGACGTGGAGCGGTCGACCCAGGCTGCCGTCGATGTGATTCTGGAAGGCATGCACTGGCTGGGCATGGATCCCGACGAAGGGCCGTTCTATCAGATGCAGCGCATGGATCGGTACAAGGAGGTGCTGGCTCAGATGGTTGCTGCGGGGCATGTCTACCCGTGCTACATGAGCGTGGCCGAGCTCGATGCCCTGCGTGAGAAGCAGATGGCTGCCAAGGAAAAGCCCCGGTACGACGGCACCTGGAGGCCCGATCCCGGCAAGCACCTGCCCCCTGTGCCCGAGGGCGTGCAGCCCGTGCTGCGCTTCAAGAACCCGCAGGGCGGGGTCGTGGCCTGGGAGGACAAGGTCAAAGGCCGCATCGAGATCCGTAACGATGAACTCGACGATCTTGTGATTGCGCGGCCCGATGGCACGCCGACCTACAACTTCTGCGTGGTGGTGGATGATATCGACATGGCCATCACCCATGTGATCCGCGGTGATGACCACGTCAACAACACCCCACGCCAGATCAACATTTTCCGGGCGCTGGGCAAGCAGCCGCCGGTGTATGCCCACCTGCCCACCGTGCTGAATGAGCAGGGTGAAAAGATGAGCAAGCGCAACGGCGCCAAGCCGGTGACGCAATACCGAGACGAAGGGTACCTGCCCGATGCCATGGTGAACTATCTGGCCCGCCTGGGGTGGAGCCATGGTGACGATGAAATCTTCAGCCGGGCGCAGTTTCTGGAATGGTTCAACCTGGACCATCTTGGGCGCAGCGCCGCACAATTTGACGAAGCCAAGCTGCGCTGGGTGAATGCACAGCATCTCAAGGCCATGGACGACGAGGCCTTGGCCGCATTGATCACGGCCTCGCTGGTTCAGCGCGGTGTGACGGAAGACGCGTTGAAGGATGCTCGCTTGCCACGCATCTGTGCCATGTTCAAGGACCGGTGTGATACCACTGTGGCGCTGGCGGATTGGGCCATGGTGTTTTATGGGGATACCGTCACGCCCTCGCAGGAAGACCTCGACAAGCATGTCACTGCGGCTGTTCGCCCGGCTCTGGACGCCCTGGGGGCAGTGTTGCAGACATGTGCCTGGGACAAGATCGCCATTGCCGCAGCCCTCAAGGAGGTGCTGGCGGCCCACGGCCTGAAAATGCCGCAGCTGGCCATGCCGGTACGCGTGCTCACGGCAGGTACGGCACATACGCCGTCCGTGGATGCCATGCTGGAACTGCTTGGGCGCGAAAAAGTTGCAATCCGTTTGAAAAACGTCTGAAAAAGCAGTCTATAATTCAAGGCTCAGAGAATGACAGCAATCAATGGTTGCAGTCATTCAAAGTGGGGGTATAGCTCAGCTGGGAGAGCGCTTGCATGGCATGCAAGAGGTCATCGGTTCGATCCCGTTTACCTCCACCACAAATTGTTATCGGTTAGTTCCAAGGTTTTGACCCCATCGTCTAGAGGCCTAGGACATCACCCTTTCACGGTGAGTACCGGGGTTCGAATCCCCGTGGGGTCGCCAAGTTGTAGCGCTTGGCTTGTGTTGAGAGATGCAAGCGAAAGCTGCCTGCCAGGAGTGGTAGTTCAGTTGGTTAGAATACCGGCCTGTCACGCCGGGGGTCGCGGGTTCGAGTCCCGTCCACTCCGCCAGTATTGAAAAGCCGCCCGCCGCAAGACGGGCGGCTTTTTTTGAGTCAAATTGACCTCCAGCGCTTTGAATATAAGCGCTGGAAGCTATCAAAAGAGAAGCGAATCAGCGTGGTGCCAAGCGAATCGCACCGTCCAGGCGGATCACTTCGCCGTTGAGCATATCGTTTTCGAAGATGTGTTGAACCAGCTTGGCATAGTCCTGAGGCGTTCCCAGGCGGCTTGGGAACGGTACGCCAGCGGCCAGCGCATCCTGCACTTCCTTGGGCATGCCGAACAGCATGGGTGTGCCGAAGATGCCAGGGGCAATCGTCATGTTGCGGATGCCGTTGCGGGCCAGATCGCGTGCGATGGGAAGTGTCATGCCCACCACGCCGCCCTTGGAGGCGCTGTAGGCCGCCTGGCCCATCTGGCCGTCATAGGCAGCGACGCTGGCGGTCGAAATCATCACCCCGCGCTCGCCCGTGGTTTCGGGATCGTTCTTGCTCATGGCTTGCGCTGCCAGCCGGATCATGTTGAAGCTTCCGATCAGATTGACCGTGATGGTCTTGCTGAAAACGGCCAGCGCGTGGGCGCCGTTCTTGCCTACCGTCTTTTCTGCAGGCGCGATGCCTGCGCAATTGACCAGCCCCATAAGCTTGCCCATGGACACCGCCTGTGCGACAACAGCCTGGCCGTCGGCTTCACTGCTGACATCACATTGCACAAAGGCGCCACCAATTTCCTGGGCGACGGCGGTGCCTTTTTCGACCTGCATGTCGGCGATGACCACTTTGCCGCCCTGGCTTGCCAGCATGCGCGCCGTCCCTTCGCCCAGACCCGATGCGCCGCCGGTCACGATGAATACCTTGCCTTTGATTTCCATGTTCAGTCTCCAGTAAATGACGTTGACGTAAACGTCAATTATTACCGATATCGCAGCCGTAAAAATGCCCGGTCGGTGCCGGGCATCTGCTGGGTCGGATTGCCCGTAAGGGCCATATGGATTATTTGAAGCCGACGCGATCGAGCATTTGCTGCACCTTCGTGACATTGGCTCCCACTGCGCTGATCGGGATGGTCTCGCTCTTGAAAGGTGTTCCACCCGTCATGGCCTTGAGGGCCGGGTTGTCGATGCTGACGTTCCTGGCCGCGGGCCACTCGTTGTTGCCATTAGCGAAGTAATTTTGTGCCGATGCGCTGGCCAGATACTCCAGGAAACGGACGGCGTTGGCGGGGTGCTTGGCGTGCCGTGCAACGGCTCCACCGGCAATGTTCATGTGGGTGCCCCAGGACTGTTGGTTGGGGAAAACGACCCCCACTTTATTGACAACGGCCACATCCTCGGGTTTGGACGAGCGCATCAGACGCGCAAGGTAGTAGCTGTTGGTGACGGCAATTTCGCATTCACCGGCGGCCACGGCCTTGATCTGGTCGGTGTCACCGCCCTTGGGGGAGCGTGCAAGATTGTCGACCATGCCCTTGAGCCAGTCCTGGGCCTTCTGCTCACCCAGGTGTTCTGTGACTGCACCAAACAGACTGAGGTTGTAGGGGTGCGAGCCGGAGCGGATGCACAGCTTTCCTTTGTTCTTGGGGTCGCCCAGTTCCTCATACGTATCCACATCGTTTTTGTCTACTTTGACCTTGTTGTAGACGATGACACGCGCCCGTGTAGACAGGCCAAACCACGAAATTCCGCCATCGGCTGCAGGTGCGCTGCGCAGATGGGCGGGGATGGCGTCGTTCAGCACCTTCGACTGGATGGGTTGAAAGAGTCCGTCCACCTCTCCCTTGTAGAGGCGCGCTGCATCCACCAACAAAACCACATCGGCGGGTGAGGCAGATCCCTCGGCCTTCAGGCGTGCAAGGATTCCGGCGTCATCCGCATCCACCCGGTTGACCTTGATACCGGTTGCCTTGGTGAAATCGCTGTACAGGGCTTCGTCGGTGGAATAGTGTCGGGCGGAATAGAGGTTGACCACCTGGTCTTCGGCCAGGGCGGTACCGGAGGCAAGAGTGAATATGCAGCTGGACAACAGGGCGGGCAGAAATTGATTTCGGGTCATGGATCGATAGGCGAATGTGTTTGAGACGTTATGCTAAAGCAAACGCGAACAATTCGCAATTGAACATTCGTGTTTCTTGCCGATCAGTTCTGCCGTTTCTGGGCAACGTGGCATAAAACAGGCAAAAAAAAGCCCGGTCTTTCAACCGGGCTTTAAATGGATCCAGAAACGGGGGTTTCGAGGGGATCCAAGGAGACAACTGAAGTCCCTGATTTCTCAGGGAATGTCCGCATTATGCGGGTAATCCCTTGCTGATGTCTAGAGAGTGTTCTCCAGACGCCGTTCATTAACGCTTGCGCGGTGTGGCTGTCTTGGCAGCATCGGCTGCCGAGGCTGCCACGGCGTTGAAATTGGCTTCGGCGGCGTCGGTCGCTTGCTTGACGGCCTTCTGCACCGACTCAAAAGCATTGTTGGCGGCAGAAACGGCGCTCTTCATCACGGCGACAGCGGTTTCAGAGCCTGCGGGGGCGTTCTTGGCGGCAGTGTCAACCAGGTTGGCAAAGTTCTTTTGTGCTTCGCCAGCCTTGGCTTCCACAGCCTTGGTGAATTCACCGCTGGTGCCCGAGGCAATGTCGTACAGGTGGCGGCTATAGGAAGCGGTCTTCTCGGCCAGGGGCTGGAGCATGCCGGCTTGCAGAGCCATCAGCTCCTGGACGTCCTTGACGCTCAGAACGGCCTGGGTGTGGCTGGCGGCCTCATTCAGCGCGGCACGCGAAGCGGTCACGTTGAGTTCAACCAGTTTTTCGACGCCTTCGAAAGCCTTGCTGGTCAGGCCGAAAAGGGTTTCGATGTTGGCTTTGTGGGCGGCCAGGATTTGTTCGGTGGTCAGCGACATGTCATATCTCCTAAAAGTGGTGCCTGGTGAATTCCAGGGGGTTACAGACATCTGCGCTGATCATCAACCGGGAGGCTATGTTGCAGTGCAGCATGGGACGAATTCTACGCTGTTGCAGGCGAAATGCAAGTCAAATTGTTGCGCTGCAGCATTTTAGAGAGAAGGCTTTACAAACTGTTGCCTGGGCGTGGGCTGAAGAGATGCACTTGAAGGCTGGGAGCGCCTCGGCGCTCTATCTTCGCCATCATATTGGGCGCCATGGAGCTTCCGGCTGGCGGTGTTCCGCCGGCGAGAGCGAGGTTCACCAAGGTGACGGTTGAAGCTGTTGCAGAAACAGGCGCGCTGGCAGAATGGCCGCCCATGAACCACGTTGCCTCTCCTGTGCGCCCGGTGCCCAAGCCGCGCAGCGCGTACTCTGTATTTCGCCCCATCACAACCCGCTGGATGGACAACGATGTTTATGGGCATGTCAACAATGTCGTCTACTACAGCTGGTTTGACACGGCGGTGAATGCCTATCTGATAGAGCAGGGTGTACTGGACATCCATGCGGGCGCCACCATTGGCCTGGTGATTGAAACCCAATGCAATTACTTCGCACCGTTGGCGTTTCCACAGACGGTGGAGGCAGGCATTCGTGTGGCGCGCCTGGGCGCATCGAGCGTGCGCTATGAGGTCGGGCTGTTTGCGGGGGGTGAACCTCTCACGGCTGCGGCGGGGCATTTCATCCACGTCTATGTCGATCGCACCACGCGCCGCCCGGTGCCGGTACCCGATTCCTTGCGGGGCGTGCTGGAAGCCTTGCAGGTGAACGACTGACAGGCTGTGGGTTGGGGCGCATGAACAGGCTTCCTGACGAATAGTTTGCAGCACCGTCGATGATTGGGGCTATGGCGCCGATCAGGAGAAACCTCGCCTACACTTTGCGGTTGCGTTCGCCAAGCCGGTGAGACGGTGGCCTCCTGGCTGTTGTTCTAACGCCTTGGGAATAGCGGGGCGACCTGCGCTGCCTGTCTTGGCGGTGCGGCGTGCGCCGAGCCTGTGGTTCCAACAAAGATAGGGAGACAAACCCATGAAACCTTTTCGCTGGCTGATTCTGGCCGCGCTGGCGGCGTTGCCCAGCCTGGCCATGGCGGCAGATATTGACGGCAGCACGTTGCCGCTGTGGTGGGGCATTCCCTTTGCGGGAATTTTGCTGTCCATTGCCATCATGCCACTGCTGGCGCCGATTTTCTGGCACCACCATTTTGGCAAGGTGGCGGCCGCATGGGGCTTGCTGTTCCTGGTGCCATTTGCCGTGGTGTTCGGTCCGGGCATGGCCGGTGTGAGTTTGGTCCATGCCCTGCTGGCAGAGTACCTGCCCTTTGTGATCCTGCTGACAGCGCTGTTTACCGTGGCGGGGGGGATCTACATCCGGGGCAACCTGCATGGCAGTCCGGGCCTCAACACGGCCATCCTGGCCATTGGCGCCGTGCTGGCCAGTTTCATGGGAACGACGGGAGCATCCATGCTCCTGATCCGTCCGCTGATCCGCGCCAACGACAACCGTACGCACAAGGCCCATGTGGTGGTCTTTTTCATCTTCATCGTCTCGAACGCGGGTGGGTCGCTCACTCCGCTGGGCGATCCACCGCTGTTCCTGGGATTCCTCAAGGGCGTGGATTTTTTCTGGACCGTGAGCCACATCTTTCCTGAAACCCTGTTCCTGCTGGGCGTGCTGCTGGGTATTTTCTATGTACTGGATTGGTGGTATTACCACCGGCGCGAAGAGGTGCTGCCGCGTGACCCCACACCGGATACCCGTGCCATCGGTTTTGACGGCAAGCTCAACTTTGCCTTGCTGGGCGTCGTGGTGGCGCTGGTTCTTGTCAGCGGGTTCTGGAAGTCTTCCGTGGTCTTCAACATTGCAGGCACGGAAGTGGGCCTGCCGGGCATCGCGCGCGATATCGGCTTGCTGGTGGTGACGGGAGTTTCTCTGTGGCTCACGCCCAAGCTGGTACATGAAAACAACCAGTTTGGCTGGGCGCCCATGCAGGAAGTGGCCAAGCTGTTTGCCGGTATTTTCCTGACCATCATTCCGGTGATTGCCATGCTCAAGGCGGGCGTGAACGGACCGTTCGGTGCCATCGTCAGCGCCGTGACACAGCCCGACGGCTCGCCCAATCCGGCCATGTACTTCTGGGCCACGGGCCTCCTGTCCTCGTTCCTCGACAATGCACCCACTTATCTGGTGTTCTTCAATACCGCAGGCGGCGACCCGGCTGTGCTGATGACGACGCTGGCACCCACGCTGGCTGCCATTTCGGCGGGCGCCGTGTTCATGGGGGCCAACACCTACATCGGCAATGCGCCCAACCTCATGGTCAAGGCCATTGCCGAAGACCGTGGCGTGAAGATGCCCAGCTTCTTTGGCTACATGCTCTGGTCGTTTGGTATTTTGGTGCCGCTGTTCGTATTGATTACCTTCATCTGGTTCCGCTGACCGGCAGAAAGAAGGCTACCGTGGAAAAACCCGCAATCCTGGTGGCGCGCGCCATCTTTCCCGATGTGCTGGAGAAGCTTGCGCAGCATTGCACGGTCGAATCGAACACCGAGGACCGGGATTGGACCCCGGAGGAACTGGCCCAGCGCCTGCAAGGCAAGGTGGGGGTCTTGACCACCGGCAGCCAGCGCATCGACGCCGGCCTGCTGGCCGCCTGCCCGGACTTGCGCATCGTGGCCAACATGGCTGTGGGCTACAACAACTTTGATCTCGATGCGATGACGCGCGCAGGCGTGCAGGGCACCAATACGCCGGATGTGCTGACCGAGACCACGGCTGACTTCGGTTTTGCGCTGCTCATGGCGGCCGCCCGCCGCATTACCGAGAGCGAGCATTTCCTGCGCGCCGGGCATTGGAAAAACTGGCGCTATGACATGTTTGCCGGGGCCGAAGTGCATGGCAGCCGGATGGGCATCATCGGGATGGGGCGCATCGGGCAGGGCATTGCGCGCCGAGGGGCGCATGGCTTCGGCATGGAGGTCGTGTACCACAACCGCTCGCGCTTGGCCCCGGACCTGGAGGCCGCCTGCAAGGCGCGCTACCTGGACAAGGAGGAGCTCTTGCGCACCGCCGACCACGTGGTTCTGGTGCTGCCGTACTCGCCGCAATCGCACCACACCATCGGCGCGGCAGAACTTGCCCTGATGAAACCGACCGCCACGCTGGTCAACATCGCCCGCGGCGGCATTGTGGACGATGCGGCGCTGGCCGCAGCCCTGCGTGATCGGCGCATTGCGGCGGCGGGGCTGGATGTGTTCGAGGGCGAGCCGCAGGTGCACCCCGATCTGCTGGCACTGCCCAACGTGGTGCTCACGCCGCACATTGCGAGCGCCACGGTGGCGACACGGCGGGCCATGGCCATGCTGGCGGCAGACAACCTGATTGCCTTCCTGGGCGGGCGTGGGCCACTGACGCCGGTGAATCGGCCCATGGCGAAAATTTGAAGAAAAAATGCCATCTGGCGCTTATGCAGTAAGCGCTGCTAGCTATAAAAATGAAAGCAACCATCTTGAGCCTTGACCCCATGACTCTGCTGGCTGCCGCCTTGCTGGCGCTGGCGGCCTTGTGTCTGGGCTGGCTCTGGGGCGCAGCACGCGCCCGCCGTGCGGCGATTGCACAGCACGAGCAGATCGCGGCCCAGGCACGCAGCCAGGCGCAGATGGAGGTACAAGCCACGGCCAACACCCACATGGCCACAGCCCAGGAGCGCGTGCGCGGGCTGGAGGCCGAGTGTGCCAGTTTGCTGGCGCAGCTGCAGCACACCCGAGTGCAGGCCGAGGGCTGGCGCGAGGCGCTGGACATCGCCCGGGACGAGCGTGCCCAACTGGCCGAGCGCGCCGCCCGCGTACCGGGGCTGGAAGCGCAGTGGCAGGAGCAGGCGGCCTTGACGCAGACCGTGCGCCAGCAGCTGGCCGACCTGCAAAGCCAGCTGGCAGCGCAGACCATGCAGCTGGACGCGGAACGCCGTGCCGCGCAGGAAAAGCTGCAACTGCTGGGCGAAGCGCGTGAATCACTCACCCACCAGTTCAAAAGCCTGGCCAACGACATCCTCGAAGAAAAGGGCAAGCGGTTTGCCGAGCAGAACCAGCAAAGCCTGGGTCAGTTGCTCGACCCCTTGCGTGTGCGCCTGCAGGAGTTCCAGGGCAAGGTGGAGTTGTTCTACGACACCGAAGGCAAGCAGCGTTCCGCCCTGTCGCAGCAGGTGCACCAGCTCATGGGCCTGAACCAGGCGCTGAGCGAAGACGCTAAAAACCTCACGCAGGCCCTCAAAGGATCGACCAAGGCCCAGGGCAATTGGGGCGAACTGATTCTGGAACGCGTGCTCGAACTCGCTGGTCTGCGCCCCGGCATTGAATATGACGTGCAGGAAAACCACTTGCGTGACGACGGCACGCGGGCCCAGCCCGATGTGGTGATCCACCTGCCTGAGAACCGTCACCTGGTCGTGGATGCCAAGGTGTCGCTGATCGCCTACGAAGAATTTGCCAACGCCGAGACCGACCTGCAGCGCGCCGCCGCCCAGCGTCGCCACATTGAATCAGTGCGCCAGCACATCAAGGGCCTGGCCGAGCGCAACTACCAGCAATTGCATGGCTTGCAATCGCTCGATTTCGTGCTCATGTTCGTACCCATCGAGCCCGCCTTCATGCTTGCCGTGACCAGCGACAGCCAGCTCTACAGCGGCGCCTGGGACAAGAATGTGTTGCTGGTGAGCCCGTCCACGCTGCTGTTCGTGGTGCGCACCGTGGCCCACTTGTGGCGCCAGGAGGCGCAAAGCCGCAATGCCCAGGAAATCGCCAAGCGTGGCGCCGAGCTGTATGACCGCTTGGCCGGCTTTGTGGATGACCTGGACAAGGTCGGCAAGAATCTGGGCCAGGCCCAGGATGCCTATACCAAGGCCTACAACAAGCTGAGCCAGAACAAGGGCAACGTGATCCGCCAGGCCGAGATGCTCAAGGAACTGGGCGTCAAGCCCACCCGCTCGCTGCCTGCGCCGCTGGTAGACAGGGCGCTGGACGAGGAGGGCATGCCTGCATCGCCGCCGCCGCAGGAGATGGAGCCCGGGTCGCCAGCAACCTGAGTGCCTTGCAGCACCTTATCCGGGCAAGGAAGGGCCGCTGGCCCACTGTTCTGCCGCATTGCGTTGCAGTGCCAGTGCGCGCTGTGCGGGCCTGTGCACCATGGTGGGTGCGGTGGCTTCCAGGGCATAGGGCACGCTATCGGTCGTCAGCTTGAACTGGTGGATGGCCTTGAGCAGGTGTCTGACCTGGGTCTTCATGCCTGCGGACGCTAGCGAATGGTCGTCCACCAGCGATGCATTCTGCTGTGTCACGGTGTCCAGATGCCGGACGGCTTCGTTGATCTGTGCAAGACCCCGGGCTTGCTCCTGGCCTGCATCCTTGATCTGGGTGATGAGACGCAGGACCTGATTGACGTGTGTGACGGTGTGGGTCACGCGCTCCCCGGCCTGGTGCACCAGGGACGCGCCGCGCTCGACACCGCCCACGCTGGCCGATATCAGTTCCCGGATCTCGCGGGCCGCCATGCTGCTGCGCTGGGAGAGTCGGCGAACCTCCCCTGCCACCACCCCGAACCCCCGGCCCTGCTCACCAGCACGGGCGGCCTCGACAGCCGCATTGAGTGCCAGCAGATTGGTCTGGAACGCAATGTCATCAATCACCTTGATGATGTCTGCGACCTTTCGGGACTGGCCGTTGATTTCCTGCATGGTTGCAATGACATCCTCCATCACCGTCCTGCCTTCATCGGCCACCCGGCTCGCCGCATGGGCGAGATGGGCTGCACGGCTGGCGTTGTCCGTGTTGTGCTGGACCGTGATGGTGAGTTGCTCCATGGAGGCTGCGGTTTCTTGCAGGCTGGATGCCTGTACCTCTGTTCGATTGGCAAGATCTTGCGTTCCATCGGCAATGAGTGCAGCCTCTCCAGCAACCCTGGCGGTACTCTCGCCCACTTGGGTGATGACTTGCACCAACTGATTGTTCATCTCACGCAAGGCACCCAAGAGTTCAGCCGTCTCGTCGCTTCCGCGTACGTCAATCTGGGTGCTGAGATCGCCGCTGGCCACAGTCTTGGCCACGGCAACGGCCTGGCGCAAGGGCCGGGAAATGGATCGTGTAATGACGAGGGCCATGCCAGCCCCGATCAGAAGCGCCAGTACAGCGGCTCCCATCATCCAGGCGTGGATGTTTTCACTGAGATGCCTTGCAGCAGCAAATTCGGCTGCAGCCACTTCGATCTGCAATGCGACAAGCTGCTCGGCAGCGACCTGTACCTTGACCGCGTTGGGCCGAATCTGACGGATATACAGCTCTGAACCATCGTCGTATTTGCCCGCAAGCAGGGCAGCCGCCGCAGGGATCAGGCCGTTTTCCAGATAGGTCGTGTTGGCGGTTGCAAAGGCCTTGGCCAGTGCTTCTTCATCAGAACGCAGGGGTCGGGATGCGTAGGTTTGCCACAAGGCATGGATACGCTGGACGTTGGCCGTGAGCGCCGCATGGCTGGACTGGAGATTGCTGGTGCCTGGATCCATCAGCATGTCCATCACCAGGACACGGTTGTGCTGGGTGAGGTGACTGATCTCTGACAGCAGGCCCATGGGAACCATGCGGTCGCTGTACAGCGTGGCGCTGCGTTCTGTCAGCTGCCGTGCCCCGCTGATGCCGCCTGCGGCCAACGCTGCAATCAATGCAAGAAGCAATGCAAAGGCCAGGGCCAGCCTGGTGCCTATTTTCAAGTTCTGAAGCATCTGAAACTTTCGTGAATCACAGGAAGTGCCCGGCCTGCCAAGGAGCAAACTGGCCCCAAAAGATGGCAGAACCGCCAGCGCAACTGCCGCCACCAGCAGACACTAATTGTTTCAAATGACAGTATTGTGAAAAAATCCAAATCCGAATTTTATTGGGTGATTATAAAAAAACAGGCTTTTGATGCGATGATTGCATTGGCCCTCATGTGGTTTATGTTTTCTGAAGGGTTGAAATTTCCATGAAATATCGTTATTCTGTAAAATTTTCTAAATATATTCTTCTGTGCATTATTTCTGTATTTGCTTTTCGAATCGATTCCGCCGGGGCAGAAATTGCTGCCGGTGCAGGTTCTTCGGCGGCCGCACCTATCTATAGAAGCTGGGCAAAAGCCTATTCAAAAGCAACGGGTGCCCGTGTTGAATATGATTCAATAGGGTCCAGCGCCGGCATGAAGAAGATCCAGCAGCAGGCGGTTGGATTCGGCGCAACGGATGTGCACCCACGTGAAAAGGATTTGATCGATGGCGGACTTGTGGTGTTTCCCGTTGCAATCACGGGTATCAGTCCCATCATCAACTTACCCAAGGTACAAAATGGCCAGCTCCGCCTGACAGGGGAGGTGTTGAGCCGCATCTTCATGGGAGAAATCAATCGTTGGAATGCTGCAGAAATATCCAATTTGAATCCGGATGTCGTGCTGCCGGATTTGGCAATCAAGGTTGTGGTGCGTTCGGATGGATCGGGAACGACCTACAATTTTTCTGATTACCTGGCAAAAATCAGCAAGACATGGGCGGAAAATTATGGTGTAAACACGCTCATCAAATGGCCGGGTGAAGTCGTTTCATTCAAAGGCAGTGATGGTGTATCGAAAGCTGTGCGAGATACTGTTGGTGCGATTGGCTATGTGGATCATGGATATGTTGCAGAATATGGTCTCGCGTCTGTTCAAATGCAGAATGCCGATGGTCTTTATGTAAAACCGTCGGTTGCATCATTCAGATCTGCATTGATGCATAGTGATTGGTCTATGACAGGGCAATTTGGCAATACCTTGACAAACAAACCGGGGAAGAATGCATGGCCTATCACCATGGGTACTTTTGCCGTATTTCCCAGGGTAGCCAAAGATCCTGAAAAAACTGCAGCCGCACTTCAATTCATCCTTTGGTCTTTCTATAATGGCGATGCGCTGGTGCAAGAGAATAATTTTGTCCGCCTTCCGGATCGGGTGCAGGCCTCGGCTTTTCGCATGATTACGTCCATACAGGATCGGTCTGGCATGCCCATTGGAATGGGATTAATGTCGCTGCCCGCTGTGTCGAAAAGCCAGTGAGGCGGATGGGGGCACCCCGGGGGGGCTGATCAGCATTGACACCCGGCTACAGGCCCAAGGCACTGGCTCTTGCGCTGCGTTCAGCGCCAAGTGGATGCCAGGAGGCCCATGTGTGATGTGCTGCGGCACGCCCAAACAACCAAAGTACCCGACCAGGCAGAGGAACCAACATGATTGACGGATTGATTGCCGGCCGACTGTACGGGCAGGCCGCCGAGCGCATAGACAAGGCAGGAAAGACCTTCACGGTAGCCCGCGTGCGCGCCAACAGCAACGACGGTGAGAACCTGTTCGTCAATGTCATCGCCTTCGATGTCGCATCCCGCGCCGCACTGGGTGCCCTGGCCGATGGTGACAGCGTGTCCCTTGCCGGGACCCTCACGCCCCGCGCCTGGACTGACAAGCAAGGCAACATCCGTCCCAGCCTGGACATGGTGGCACACCAGGTCATGTCGGCCTACCACGTTCATCACAAGCGCCGTGCGATGGAAGGCGATCTGCCCACCGCAGACCATCCACGCGGGGAAGAATTTCCGCCAGAACCACTGGGATTCTGAATTGGGTCTGGTACGGCGGAAAGGGTGGACAGGTTGGCTTCAATCAGGCCTTGACTTGGCCGTCTCTGCGGAATCCGATTCAATCTGCCCAGACGGCTCCTGAATATGTCCCCTCGGGCATATGCTGACCCTATGAAAAACCCCCCTGCACCTTGCGATACAGGGGGGGTCATTTGGTGCCGGAGAGATGAATCGAACACCCGACCTTCTCATTACGAAGGCCTCCCGGAAATCGCTTCTCTCTGGTGCGCGTCAGTTTGTACCCGGTGTTTTCAACGTTTGAACTACATCGGAGCTACACATGCATTTGAAGTCAAAACAGGTTCTAAATGACATGCCTACATGGTGGGCACCTCTTGTAAATTGGGCTGCCGCTTTTGCGGTCAGAGGCCCCAAGTGGATGCCAATAGCAGTTCGTCGACTACCTTTGTTTGCTTGCTGTGAATTCATGAAGGCGAAGGTTCGTCAGTTGCTTGATGACAGGGGGGAGGGGCCACGTAGTGGAGGGGGCAAAGCCACCTCGGGGGCTGGAGCGCAGCGTAAGGAGGGGGTGCAACCCCCTGGAGACTCGGCCGCTGTCGTGGAGGTGCACGCATGAAAAAGAAGCCCACCATCGTGCAGCCCATTCAAGACGCTCAATCGTCAGTTGTTGACGTACTGGAACGGATGCTGTCCATGCCTGAAACGAAGGCGTTAATGGCAGAGCCGGGGGTAAAGGTTATCGAGAGTCGGGATCAGAAAACTGGTCGAGTGACGTATTCGTTCCGCTCGCCTGATGACCCAACTTATGACGAGGATGCAACACCCAACGGGTGATCTCTTGCGTGCGATGAGACATTCGCATTAGCATTGCTCCTGCAAATAACGGGTATGGTGTCCCGGTCATATAAACACTCGTCGAGTTTCCGTACAGGGTGGGCAGCCAGTAGGCACGATTAGCCCGCAAGCCCTGGAGCCGACATCAGCCAGGAATGCTTTTGCGAATCCCTTTCAACAAGGGTTCGCTGCTGCATGGTGAAAATCTGTGTTTCTAGCGAACCCCACCCGATGGAGTTCGCATGTCTTTTTCTGAACCTTTTGATATTCCGCTGAATGCTGGCGGCGCTGCGCTCGCCGGGCAAGCGGGCGCCGCACGCGCGAGCGCAGCGCTGACCGAACCCCGTGTAGTAACCACGGGGAGAAAGAACATCACGCACGTGCCGCATTGCGTGGGGAGCGATGCAGATACCGGTGAGCCGATGGAGTTCTTTGCCACCTCGCGTGGCTTTGCTGTGACTCGGCATCTTGTGCCTATCGAGCCTGTGCGTAATGGTGTCGCCCTGGTCGATGCCTTGTCGTTTTCTATCGTGCCACCGGATGAAAAGTCCTATGACTGGGTGTTGCGAGAGATGGCCCAGTTTCTCGATATCAGCGCCTTGCAGCACCGAAAAGGCCTGTTTGGTTTCAAGTTCTCGGCGCGCTTTGGTGATGGTGCGGGCGTTGTTGCCTGGGGTGGCGAAAGCCAACGGGGCAGGGTGTATTTCAGCCTTATGGGCAAGGGCTGCTCAATGATCACGCGCTGGGCTGAATTGGCTTCCTGGCTGGAGCAGCACCGAGCCACCATCAAGCGGGCAGACTTGGCTTATGACGACTTCACGGGGCGCCTAGTGTCCATCGCCTGGGCTATCCAGCAATATCAGGGAGGCGGCTTCAATGCGGGCGGTCGCAAGCCCATTCACACTTGCTACGGCGACTGGCTCGAAGGCGAAGCATCCACCAAGGGGCGAACGCTTGGCATCGGCAACCGTGCCAGCGGCAAATACGCCCGCATCTACGAGAAGGGAAAGCAGCTTGGCGATCCTGCCAACCCTTGGACACGCATTGAAGTCGAATGGCGCGCTGAAGATCGCTTTATCCCCTTTGACATCCTCACGCGCCCGAGTCACTACCTTGCAGGGGCCTATCCCTGTCTCGCGTTCCTGAGCGAAGAACAATCGATTGTCAAGACGGTGACCAAGGCCGCGCAGATTGCGTTTGATGCTGCGGTGGAGAACGCTAAACAGCATTGCGGAAAGCTGGTCAATCTCATGATGCAGGTGATGCAGGGTGACTATTCCGCTGTCGTCGAGAAGCTCCTGCGCCCTGGCATCCCTGCGCGAATCGACCCCTTCAGTTATCACGTTAAACGCGATCCGGCGATGCTCGATTGGGAGCTGCGAGGGGGTGCGGCATGAGCCTCTACAAACGCGCAAATTCGCCCTATTGGTGGATACGTCTGTCACCCATCAAGGGCGAGCTGAAGCCCCTGCAAATCTCCAGCGGCACCGCCAACAAGCGGCAGGCGCAGCAGTACCACGACAAGCTCAAGGCCGAACGCTGGGAGCAGGACAAGCTTGACGTGAAGCCGCGCCGCACTTGGGACGAGGCTGCCGATCGCTTCCTGGTCGAAACAACCCACAAGCGCACGCAGGCCTGGGACAAGTCGATGCTGAAGTGGTTCCACCCGTATCTAGGGGGGAAAGCCCTGGATGAAATCAACCGGGCGTTGCTGGATGAAGTGAAGGCCAAGCGTGCAAAGGGTGTAGCGCCTGCAACAGTTAACCGGTATATGGCCTTGGTTCGGGCCATCCTGCGCAAGGCCTGCTATGACTGGGAATGGCTCGATCGTGTCCCCAAGGTGGGAATGCTGCGCGATCAGGGCGGGCGCATCAGGGCACTGACGAAGGAAGAATTCGCACGCTTGCTTGAGCAGTTGCCCGAGCATCTGCGGGATATGACGATTTTTTCGGTGGCGACAGGCCTGCGCCAGGGCAACGTGACAAAGCTCCAATGGCGGCAGATCAGCCTGGAGCGTCAGCATCTATGGGTGGCGGCAGAAGATCACAAAAATGGCCGGGCGCACGCTGTGCCATTGAATGAACCGGCCATGCAGGTGCTGCAAAAACGCAAAGGCGATCACCCGACACACGTTTTCACCTACGAAGGCAAGCCCATCGTGCAGGTCAACACCAAGGCATGGCGGGCGGCGCTAAAGCGTGCGGGCATCGAGGATTTTCGGTGGCATGACCTGCGGCACACCTTCGCCACATGGCACCGGCAGGCGGGAACGCCTACCCATGAATTGCAGCGCTTGGGCGGCTGGAAAACGCTGGAAATGGTGGAGCGCTATGCCCATGTGGCGCCGGAAGGCTTGCAGGTTGCGGCCTCGCGCCTCGATAATGTTTTTACGGGCACATTCTGACTACATGAAAAAAGCCCTGACTCTTGCGAATCAGGGCTTTTCATTTGGTGCCGGAGAGATGAATCGAACACCCGACCTTCTCATTACGAATGAGCTGCTCTACCGACTGAGCTACACCGGCTTAGCCTCGAATTATAGCGTTGAATGGTAGCTGGTTACGCGTTCAACCTCATTTTTTGAACCGAGGATGACGCTTACGCGCTCATGGAGCTGGGTGGGCTGGATGTCCAGGATGCGCTGGCGACCGTTGGTGGCGGCGCCGCCGGCCTGTTCGACGAGCCAGGCCATGGGGTTGGCTTCGTACATCAGGCGCAGCTTGCCGGGTTTGTTGGGCTCGCGCTTGTCCCAGGGGTACATGAAGATGCCGCCGCGCGTCATGATGCGGTGCACGTCGGCCACCATGCTGGCGATCCAGCGCATGTTGAAGTCCTTGTTGCGCGGGCCGTCGCGGCCTTGCAGGCATTCGTCGATGTAGCGGCGCACGGGCTCGTCCCAGTGGCGCATGTTGCTCATGTTGATGGCGAACTCCTGCGTGTCGGCGGGAATGCGCACATTCTCCTGGGTCAGCACGAACGAGCCCTGCTCGCGGTCGAGGGTGAACATGGCCACGCCGTCGCCCACGGTCAGTACCAGCGTGGTCTGTGGGCCATAGACGCAATAACCTGCGGCCACCTGCTGCGCGCCGTTCTGGAGGAAGTCGCCTTCATCCACGCCCCGGTCGTCCTCGGGCATGCGCAGCACGCTGAAGATGGTGCCTATGCTTACGTTCACATCGATGTTGCTGGAGCCGTCCAGGGGGTCGAACAGCAGCAGGTATTCGCCCTTGGGGTAGCGGTTGGGCACGACGTAGATGGCGTCCATCTCTTCGGAGGCCATACCGGCCAGATGGCCGCCCCATTCGTTGGCCTCGATCAGCACCTCATTGGCGATGATGTCGAGCCGCTTTTGCACCTCGCCTTGCACGTTCTCGCTGTCGGCACTGCCCAGCACGCCGCCCAGGGCGCCTTTGTTGACGGCCTGGCTGATGCTCTTGCAGGCACGGGCGACCACTTCCAGCAGCAGGCGCAGCTGGCCGGGAATGAGCCCGTCCACGCGTTGCTGTTCGACCAGGTAGCGTGTCAGGCTGACTCGTTTTGCCATGGGGTTCTCCTTATTCGGCCAGTGCGCGCGAGATGACTTCGCGCACGTCGTTGCTCAGGGTTTCACGGGTGGCGACGCGGGCGATGGCTTCGCGGGCGGCGGTGCGCCAGGGCTCGGCCAGCTTCTTCCAGCGGTCCAGGGCGCGTGCCAGGCGGGCGGCCACCTGCGGATTGATGGCGTCGAGCTCGATCACGCGCTCGCTCCAGAACACGTAGCCAGCGGCATCCTGACGGTGGAAGGCGCCAGGGTTGGCGCTGCAGTAGCTGAACACCAGGCTGCGCGCCCGGTTGGGGTTTTTCAGGCTGAAGTCGGGGTGCTGCATGAGCTGGCGCACGATGGGCAGCACGTGGCCGCCACGGTCGGGGCAGCCCGCCTGCAGTGCGAACCATTTGTCGATGACCAGCGGCTCATCCTTGAACAGCGCATGGAAGCGCGCCAGCGCGGGCGCCGCCAGGGCGTGGCCGCTGCCGACCAGGGCGCTGAGGGCATTGAAGCGGTCGGTCATGTTGCCCGCATCCTTGAAGCGCTGCAGTGTCTTGCCGGGCCAGACCGTGTCGCCCGTGTGCTGCGCCGCCAGGCACAGCATGGACAGGGCCATGCCGGTGAGGGCGCGGCGCCCGCTGGAGAGGGCGTCGGGCCGGTATGCGCCGTTGCACTCGTGCTGTGCATAGGCCCATTGCCAGTCGTCGTGCAGTGCCAGGGCCAGCTGCAGGCGCATGGCTTCGCGCACCGCGTGCACGCGTTGGGGGTTCACCACGTCGAGCTGCTCGGCGATGTAGGTCTCGGACGGCAGCGCAAGGGCCAATTCCTTGAAGGCTGCATCGAGCTGCGGGTCGCGTAGCACGCCACGCATGGCCTGCACAAAGCTGGCGGGCAGAAAATCGTGATCAATTTTGCCGTTGGCGCTGATGGAGATTGCGCTATCAGCTATCGTATTGATAGCTATGCGCAATGCCAGGCGTTGGCCGGCTTCCCAGCGGTTGAAGGCATCGCTGTCGTGTGCCAGCAGGGTGAGGAGATCCTGGTCGCTGTAATCGTGGTCCAGCACCACCGGGGCGCTGAAGGACCGCAGCAGCGAGGGCACCGGCGCGCTGTCGACGTTGACAAACGTCAGTGACAGGCTCGGTTCGGCCAGCACCACCGTGCGCGTGGGTGCGCCAGGGGCATCTTCACCGGCAAGTTGCAAGGGCAGGGCGCGGCCATCCTGTGCGAGCAGGCCCAGCTCCACCGGGATGACAAAGGGCGCCTTGTCCGGTTGGCCCGCAGTGGGGGCGCAGCTTTGCGTGAGCGTGAGCGTGTAGCTGCGCGCCTGCGCGTCGTACTGGCCAGCGGCGTGCACATGGGGCGTACCGGCCTGGCTGTACCAGTGCTTGAACTGGGGCAGCAGGCGAGCCAGGTCGCTGGCGGGGTTGGCGTCGGCGATGGCGCTTGCAAAATCGTCGCAGGTGACGGCCTGGCCGTCATGGCGTTCGAAGTACAGCTTCATGCCGCGCGCAAAGCCGTCGCGGCCCACCAGGTTGTGCATCATGCGCACCACCTCGGCACCCTTTTCGTAGATGGTGACGGTGTAGAAGTTGTTGATCTCGACGTAGCTGTCGGGCCGCACCGGGTGGGCCATGGGGCCTGCGTCTTCGGGGAACTGGGCGGTGCGCAGCACGCGCACGTCCTCGATGCGCTTGACGGCGCGGGCCGAGGGGCTGCCCGCCATGTCCATGGAAAATTCCTGGTCGCGGAAGACGGTGAGGCCTTCCTTGAGGCTCAGCTGGAACCAGTCGCGGCAGGTGATGCGGTTGCCCGTCCAGTTGTGGAAGTACTCGTGGCCGACCACGCTCTCGATGTGGGCAAAGTCGGCGTCGGTGGCTGTGGCCTCACTGGCCAGAACGTACTTCGTGTTGAAGATGTTCAGGCCCTTGTTTTCCATGGCGCCCATGTTGAAGTCGCTGGTGGCGACGATCATGAAACGCTCCAGATCGAGCGACAGGCCAAAGCGCGCCTCGTCCCAGGCCACGCTGGCCATGAGCGAATTCATGGCGTGCTCGGTCTTGCCCAGATCGCCCCGGCGCACATACACCTCCAGCAGGTGCTCGTTGCCTGCGCGTGATCTGATGCGCTGCTGGCGCGCCACCAGCTTGCCTGCGACCAGGGCGAACAGGTAGCACGGTTTCCTGTGCGGATCGACCCATTTGGCAAAGTGGCGCCCGCCGTCGAGATCGCCTTGCTCCACCAGGTTGCCGTTGGACAGCAGCACCGGGTACAGCGCCTTGTCGGCACGCA
>JAMLIQ010000046.1 GCA_023954095.1 Burkholderiaceae bacterium
ATGGCGCTGTGCTGTGCCTGCAGGTGCAGGGCCGAGGACGCGATTTTCATGGGGCAACCTCCATGGCATGGATGGAGGGTTATCGGCCTGTTTGCCGCAGAACTTGAGCGCGGCCTGTGCCTCAGCCCGCCAGCACCCGCTGCTCGAAAGCTTCCAGCGGCTCCGGGCGGCCAAACAGGTAGCCCTGAAAGGCGGGGCAGCCATGCTCCTGCAAGAAACGATGGTGCTCCACGGTTTCCACGCCTTCGGCGATCACGGCCAGGCCCAGCAGGTCGGCCAGCACGATGATGGTGTGGGCAATCGCGGCATCCTTGGGGTCGTGCAGCACGTCGCGCACAAAGCCCTGGTCGATCTTGATCTGGTCCAGCGGCAGGCGCTTGAGGTAGCTCAGCGATGAATAACCGGTGCCAAAGTCGTCCAGCGAAAAACCCAGGCCGTGCTGCTTGAGTGCGTGCATGGTGGCGATCACGCTGTCCACGTCTTCCAGCAGCAGGCTTTCTGTCAGTTCCAGCTTGATGCGTTCAGGGTTGGCGCCCGTTTGTGCCAGCAGCTGCAGCATCTGCGGTACAAAATCATCCTGGCGAAACTGGCGTGCACTCACGTTGATGGCCAGGTTCAGGTGTCTCAACCGGGCATCATTGCGCCAGCGTGCCTGCTGGCGCAGGGCTGTTTCCAGGACCCAGTGTCCCAGAGGCAGGATGAGCCCGGTTTCTTCCGCCAGGGGAATGAACAGGGCCGGGGAGACCTGTCCCTGGTCTGGACGCTGCCAGCGCAACAGGACTTCGGCGCCGGTGACGCGGCCATCGCGGTCCACCTGGGGCTGGTACAGCAACAGGAACTGCGCCAGGCGCAGGCCGGTGTGCATTTCTGCCTCGAGCAGGGCGCGCTGGTTGACGGCGGCCTGCATGTCGGGATCGAAGAACCGCAGCGTGTTGCGGCCTGCGTCCTTGGCACGGTACATGGCCAGGTCGGCCTGTTTGAGCACTTCATCCACCGTGGCGTCGGGCTGGCACAGCAAGGTGGCGCCAATGCTGGCGGTGACATGGTGTTCATGGCCGTCCAGCAGATACGGCTGGCGCAGCTGTGCCAGCACCTGTTCACACACGGTACGCACCTGTGCGGCGGCATCGGTGGCTTCGGTGGCCAGGTTTTGCAGTACCAGCACGAACTCGTCGCCCCCCAGCCGGGCCACGGTGTCCTGCTCGCGCACGGTCTTGCGCAGCCGTCCGGCCACTTCCACCAGCAGCAGATCCCCCATTTCATGGCCTCGGCTGTCATTCAGGGTCTTGAAGTTGTCCAGATCGACGAACAGCACGGCGGCGTTGCGCCCTGTGCGGGCGTTGCTGGCCATGACCTGCTGCAAGCGGTCGACCAGCAGCCGCCGGTTGGGCAGCCGGGTCAGGGCGTCGTAGAACGCCAGATAGCGTGCTTCCTCTTCGGCTGCCTTGCGGCCCGAGATGTCGATGTCGATACAGAAAAGTTCGGGTGCCTGGCCCGGCACCTCGATGCGGGTGTGGCTGGAGAACACGTCCACGGGCGAGCCATCCTTGTGCCGCAGGCGCAACTCGCCCGGCGGGATGGGGGTTCCCTGCGTAAACATGGCCTGCATGCTCTTGTGCACCGCCGTCTGTATTTCCGCTGGAATGATCAGGTCCAGCAGGCTCTTGCCCAGGGCCTCCTGTTCCGAGTAGCCGTACAGAGCCTCCGACGCCTTGTTCCAGTAGGTGGTTGTGCCGTCTTGCCGGTAGCCCTGTACGGAGATGGAGGGGATATCGCGCAGCAGGGAGCGAAAACGCAGCTCGGATTCGCGCAGCGCGTTCTCGGCCTCGACGCGCTCGCTGATGTCGCGGGCCAGAAAAGCCACCGTGGCCTGTCCGTTGACGACCGTGCCCAGCGGACGTGCACGCCCCTCGAAATGGCGCAGGCCCGACAGGGTTTGCATTTGGTAGACAAAGCTCTCCGTCTGGCCGGTGCGCAGGGTTTTGCGGATCAACGCCAGGAGCGGGTCTGCCTGCGCCGCTGGCAGCAGCTCATGCAGCAGTCGCCCGCGCAGCTGGGCGGCGGGCGCGAGCAGCGGGGCATCGTTCGAGGACAGCACATCGACATAGCGGCCTTCGGCGTCAAGCACCAGCAGCACGTCGGGCAGGGCAGTGGCAATGGCGCGCAGTCGGGCCGAGCTGTCCTTCAGCGCCTGATCGGTGGCCTGGCGGTCTTCCACATCGTGCAGCAACATGCCCAGAACGGCCGTGGCGGGGGCGAACACCAGCAGCATGGGCAGGGCCAGCGTGGTGTTGATGCGCTGGGTGACGTCGGGCGCAAGCCATTGAAAAAGGCCCAGTACGCCCAGATGCAGCACCAGCCCAAAGATCAGCAGCGTGACGGGCCGCACGTCCAACTGCCCTTGCGCGCGCGCCGCACGGTAGGCCAGCCCGAGCAGCGTGGACAGCACGATCACCAGGACGCCGACCATCGCCCCTGCGCCGCCAATCCACAGGCGCCCCGCCACTGCCATCGCCGCTGCCGTGCCTGCGACCACGGGGCCGCCAAAAAGACCGGCCATGCCCAGGACTACGGAGCGTGCGTCGAAGATAACCCCCGGCGACAGCACCAACGGGCTGAGCATGCCCAGCAGGCACACGCCGCCAAACAGCAGGCCCGAGAGGAGCTGCCCCAATCGGGGCCATTCTTTCCACGCGCGAATGTTGACACCGTGCAAAAAGCACAGAGCCAACAGCAGAGCGGTACCTTTGGCCAGTTCCAGGAACATGGCACATCATCCGCGATCTGCTGCAGCGAGTAAACGGGAATGGGTGGCCGAACCCCGGTCGGCCCGCCCCCTTTTCAGCCCAGCAGGGCCTGGGCGAATTCGCGTGCGTTGAAGGTTTCCAGGTCTTCGAGCTTTTCACCCACGCCGATGAAATACACCGGAATGGGTCGCTCCTGCGCAATGGCAGCCAGCACGCCGCCCTTGGCGGTGCCATCGAGCTTGGTCACTACCAGGCCCGTCAGCTGCAGTGCGTCGTCAAAGGCACGCACCTGGGCCAGGGCGTTCTGGCCGGTGTTGCCGTCGATCACGAGCAGCACCTCGTGCGGCGCGGTGGCATCCGCCTTGGTGACCACGCGGCGGATCTTCTTCAGCTCTTCCATCAGGTGCAGCTGTGTGGGCAGGCGCCCGGCGGTGTCGACCAGCACGACATCCTTGCCGCGCGCCTTGCCGGCGGTCACGGCGTCAAAACTCACGGCGGCCGGGTCGCCGCCTTCCTGGCTGACGATCTCCACCGTATTGCGGTCGGCCCAGACGCCGAGCTGCTCGCGCGCTGCGGCGCGGAACGTGTCGGCCGCCGCCAGCAGCACGCTGGCCCCTTCGTTCGCCAGGTGGCGTGTGAGTTTGCCGATGGACGTGGTCTTGCCCGCACCGTTCACCCCGGCCACCATGACGACCGTGGGCGTGTGCTCGCCAATCACCAGGGATTTTTCCAGCGGGCGCAGCAGCGCCGTCAGCGCGTCGGCCAGCAGGCCCTTGACGGCGGCGGGGTCGGTGGTTTTGGATTCCTTGACACGGCGTTTGAGGTCTTCCAGCAGATGCTGTGTGGCCTTGACGCCCGTATCGGCCAGGAGCAGGGCTTCTTCCAGCTCTTCATACAGCGCATCGTCGATGCGCGTGCCGGTAAACACCGTGGTGATGCTCGAACCCGTCTTGCGCAGGCCGGACTTGAGGCGGTCAAACCAGCCCTTGCGGTCGGCTGCAGGGGGCTCCGCGCCGGGCAGCGAAGGGGCAGCGGGCGGCACAGGCAGCGCGATGGCGGCCGTGCTGGCAAGAGAGGGGGGCAGGGGCTGTTGCGCCATCGGCGCGGGTATCGGTGCGGCGTCAGCGACGGCAGGTGGCTGCGGGGCCTGGATCGGCGGTGGCACAGGGGCCGGGGACACCGCGGTGGGCGTGGCCAGCGGGGGTGCCAGGGGCTGCACCGGTGGGGCGATGGCGGGTGCTTCAGGCACCGCTGCAACCGGACTCTCCTTGCTGGCAAAAGGCTTGCGCAGCCAGCCGAAGGCACTGCCCGGCGCTGGGCTGGCGGGCGGCGCGCCTACCGCCGTGGAGGCCGGGGCAGGCGGTGCGGCCGCAGGCACGGGCTCGGGCAGCGGCTCGAGCCCGGGTTCCACGGGCGGTGGGGCCGTGACCGCCGGCAGGGACTGCGGCGGGGGCGCGGCAGGTGTGGGGGGCGCAGGGGTCTCGGCAGGCGGCGGGACGGGTTTTTTCTTGAAAAAGCTGAACATTGGCGGGTTCGTAGAATCAGTGCATTCTATGAAACGCGCACTTCCCTTTCTGGGCCTGATGGCCTGCCTTGCTGCCGGGACTGCCGCTGCGCAGTCTGACCGCACTTCTCAACCCCCTGCCAAGAGCGCTTCCGCGCCCCTGGCCAGGGCCGTGCCGGTATCGTCCTCCGGGGCGCAGCAGTTCCAGCTGGCCAACGGCATGCAGCTCATCGTGCAGCCCGACCGGCGCGCACCCACGGCCATGCACATGGTGTGGGTGCGGGTGGGTTCGATGGACGAGGTGGATGGCACCTCGGGCGTCGCCCATGTGCTGGAACACATGATGTTCAAGGGCACCAAGAGCGTGCCCCCGGGTGATTTCTCACGCCGCGTGGCGGCGCTGGGGGGACAGGAAAACGCCTTCACCAGCCGCGATTACACGGGCTACTACCAGCAGATTCCGTCGCACCGCCTGGAAGAAGTGATGCGTCTGGAGGCCGACCGCTTTGCCCACAACCAGTGGCCCGACGCCGAGTTCCGCAAGGAGATCGAGGTGGTCAAGGAAGAGCGCCGCATGCGCACCGAAGACCAGCCGCGTGCCCTGCTGTGGGAGCAGCTGGGCGCGGCAGCCTTCGTTGCTTCACCCTACCGACGCCCCGTCGTGGGCTGGATGAGCGACCTGGATGCCATGGCGCCCGACGACGTGCGCCAGTTCCACCATCGGTGGTACGTGCCTGGCAACGCCACCGTGGTGGTGGCCGGTGACGTGGACGTGGCCAAGGTGCGCGCCCTGGCCGAAAAGTATTACGGCAGCATCCCCGCGCGTGCCGTGCCCGAACGCAAACCCCGCATCGAGCCCGCCCAACGCGGCCTGCGCCGCATCGAGGTGAAAGCCCCGGCCGAACAGGCCTATGTGGCGCTGGCGTTTCGGGTGCCGCGCCTGGCCTCGCCCGATGCCCTGACGGCCGATGACCGTGATGCCCTGGCGCTGACGGTGCTCTCGGCTGTGCTCAGCGGGTACGATGGCGCGCGCCTGGAGCGCGGCCTGACGCAGGGGGCCGATCGTGTGGCCGACAGTGCGGACAGCGGCGCCTCGGTGGTAGGGCGCGGCCCCGCGCAGTTCGTGCTGACCGGTGTGCCCGCACAGGGCAAGACGGCGCAGCAGGTGGAGGAGGCCTTGCGCGCCGAAGTGGCCCGCGTTGCCCGCGAAGGGGTGAGCAGCGCCGAGCTGGAACGTGTGAAAACCCAGTGGATGGCCAGCAAGGTGTACGGCCGCGACTCGCTGCAAAGCCAGGCCAGCGAACTGGGCAGCAACTGGGTCCAGGGCTTTGGACTGGATGCCGAGGACCGCATTCTTGCGCAGCTGCGCACCGTGACGCCCCAGCAGGTGCAGTCGGTGGCGCAGCGCTATTTTGGGGATGACCAGCTCACCGTGGCCACGCTGCTGCCCCAGCCGCTGGCTGCCGGCACACCGCGCCCCAGCACCGCACCCGGCAGCGCTGCCCACCGCCATTAAGGGGCCGATGCCCCGCAGGAATGAATATGAATGCTATTAGATACATAGCTACTCGCGCTTTATTGGTAAGCGCTGGAGTGGTTTTTTATGCTCAATCGGCCTGGGCGCTGCTGCCCATACAGCACTGGCGTGAGCCCAGTGGCGCGCAGGTGTGGCTGGTGGAAAGCCCGGCCATTCCGATGGTGGACGTGGAAATCGACTTTGACGCCGGCAGCCGCCGCGACCCGGCGGAGCAGGCCGGCCTGGCCAGCGCCGTGGCGACCATGGCGTCCAAGGGCGTGCGTGCCGGGCGTGGTGCTGCGGCCCTGGACGAGAACGCCCTGGGTGAAGCCTGGGCCGACCTGGGGGCCCAGTTCGAGGTGACTGCGGGCCGGGATGCGCTGAGCTATTCGCTGCGCTCCCTGACCGAGCCCGATCTGCTCGACAAGGCCGTGCTGCTGGCGGCGCGCCAGATGGCCGAGCCCGCCTGGCCGCAGGACGTGTGGGAGCGCGAGCGCGCCCGCTGGACGGCGGCTTTGCGCGAGGCCGACACCCGCCCCGGCACCGTGGCGGGCCAGGCCTTTGCGGCCGCCGTGTACGGCAACCATCCCTATGGCCAGCGCCCCACCGAAGCCACGCTGGCGCGCATCCAGCTGGCGGACATGCAGCAGTTCCATGCCCGCCACGTGGACGCCTGCCGTGCCCGTGTGCACATCGTGGGCGCCGTGCAGCGCGCCCAGGCACGGCTGCTGGTGGCCGCCTTGCTGGCGCGCCTGCCGGCCTCCGACCCGTGCGCGGCGCTGCCCGCCATCCCCGAAGTGGCGCCGCTGGGCGCTGCGGCGGAAAAGGACATTCCCTTTGCCTCGGCCCAGGCCCAGGTGCTCATCGGCCAGCCCGGTTTCAAGCGCAGCGACCCGGACTTTCTGGCGCTGCTCGTGGGCAACCACATTCTGGGCGGTGGGGGCTTTGTCTCGCGCCTGACGGAAGAGGTGCGTGAGAAGCGCGGCCTGAGCTATAGCGTGTACAGCGGATTCTCCCCCGGCCTGCATGCGGGGGCGTTCACTGTGGCACTGCAGACCCGTCCCGACCAGGCGGCGCAGGCGCTGCAGGTGGCGCGCGAGGTGCTGGCGCGCTTTGTGGCCGAAGGGCCCACGGACGAGGAGCTGCGCGCGGCCAAGGACAACCTGGTGGGTGGTTTTGCCCTGCGCATCGACAGCAACAGAAAACTGCTGTCCAACGTGGTGAACATTGCCACCAACGGCCTGCCGCTGGACTACCTGGAAGGCTGGACGCAGCGCGTGGAGGCCCTCACCGTGGCCGACATCCGCGCTGCCATGGCGCGCAAGCTCCAGCCTGCGCGCATGGTCACCGTGGTGCTGGGGGCCCAGCCATGAGCCGCCGCCTGACCCCCGCGCAGGCCGCTGCTGCCCTGCGTGCACCACGTGCTGCGGCCCCAGCGGTGGCTGCCCGTCCCGAGAAAAAGGCAGCCGCCCCGCAAGGAGGAGGGGAGGTGCGCATCATTGGTGGGCAATGGAAACGCACGCGATTGCCCGTGGCGCACCTGCCCGGCCTGCGGCCCACGCCCGACCGCGTACGTGAAACGCTGTTCAACTGGCTCGGTCAGGACCTGGCGGGCTGGCGCTGCCTGGATGCCTTTGCCGGCACCGGTGCGCTGGGCCTGGAAGCGGCCTCGCGCGGCGCCGCCAGCGTGCTGCTGGTGGAACAGGAGGCGGGCCTGGTCGAGCGCCTGAACCAGTTGTGCCAGCGCCTGCAGGCCAGCACCGTGCAGGTGCGCCGGGGTGACGGTGTGGCGGCGCTGCAGCACAGCGCACCGGCCAGCCTGGACCTGGTGCTGCTGGACCCGCCGTTTGAAAGCCTGCACTACACGGCTGCACTCAAGGCCGCCGTCCGCGCACTGGCGCCCCAGGGCTTTGTCTACCTGGAAGCGCCCGCGGCCTGGGACGACGAGGCGCTGGCGCCGCTGGGGCTGGCACTGCACCGCCACCTGCGTGCCGGTGCGGTGCATGCACACCTGCTGCGACGGGCCTGAGTTCAGGCCGTCAACCCCGTGAGCGATGTCGAGATTGGCAGGCGCTCGCTCGCGCAGCGCTGCCGACAGCGGCCATGGTCTGGAAAGATCCGCGTGGCAGGGCTCCCTGTTTGTTAGATGTTTAGGTAATAAAAAACCAAAAACACAGTAGTTCTGGTTTTGAAGTGCGGATTCCACAATCCTTTCACCACATCACAAAACCACAGGAACTACACCATGAGTCTTCGCCGCCGTTTCATCCAGCTTCCCTTCGCCGCAGCCGCTTTGACCCTGGCCGCTGCATCGGTCGGGGCGCAGGGCTTGACCCTGCTCAACGTGTCCTACGACCCCACGCGCGAGCTGTACGTGGAATTCAATCAGACCTTCGCCAGGCACTGGAAGGCCCAGACCGGCCAGGACGTGACCATCAAGCAGAGCCATGGGGGCTCGGGCAAGCAGGCGCGCTCCATCATCGACGGGCTGGAGGCCGACGTGGCCACCCTGGCTCTGGCGGGTGACACCGACGCGCTGCACGCCAACGGCGGCTGGATCGCCAAGGACTGGCAGAAACGCCTGCCGCACAACAGCGCGCCCTACACCTCCACCATCGTGCTGGTGGTGCGCCAGGGCAACCCCAAGGCTATCCGCGACTGGGACGACCTCGTCAAGCCGGGCATCAGCGTGATCACGCCCAACCCCAAGACCTCGGGCGGCGCGCGCTGGAACTACCTGGCGGCCTGGGAGTTCGCCAAGCGCAAGTACGGCGGGGACGCCAAGGCCAAGGAGTTCGTCGCCAAGCTGTATGCCAATGTGCCGGTGCTCGATACCGGCGCGCGCGGCTCGTCCGTCACCTTTGCGCAGCGCAACCAGGGCGATGTGTTCATCAGTTGGGAAAACGAGGCCTACCTGCTGGAGAAGGAATTCGGCAGCAAGGTCGATGTGGTCTATCCGTCGCTCTCCATCCTGGCCGAGCCCGCTGTCACCGTGGTGGACAAGAACGTGGACAAGAAGGGCACGCGCGCCGTGGCCGAGGCCTACCTCAAATACCTCTACACCGAGGAAGGCCAGGACATTGTGGGTCGGCATTTCTACCGCCCAGCCATCTCCGAGAAGGCCAAGGCCAAGTACGCCAAGCAGTTCCCCGCGCTGCAGCTGTTCACCATCGATGCCGCCTTTGGTGGTTGGGAAAAGGCCGCCAAGGACCACTTCGCGGACCACGCCAGTTTTGACCAGATCTATACCAAGAAATGAGAACCAAATTGGCATGAAGCGCTTATCCATAAAGCGCTGATAGCTATCAAAACAGAAGTGAAGGAGCCACTATGTCCGCCCTGTTGATCGCAGGCCGTCCGTCGGAGCATTCGTGCTTTGCCAGTCTTGCTGGCCTCCGTGGGGTGGGACTTCGCTGCGTGCCTGTGCGCAGCGGTCGGTGCGTGGTGGCGCGGTACGGGTTTGCTGAATCTGCTACCGTGACGTGTGAATAGAAAAGAAAAAGGCTGCACCGTTCGGTCAGGCGGTGCGGTGTCTGGGAGCCCCAAAGACATGTCACGCAAACTACTCGCTGTTTACCCCGGAACCTTTGACCCCATCACCCTGGGGCATGAAGACCTGCTGCGCCGCACTGCCCGCCTGTTTGACGGTGTGATCGTCGCCGTGGCCATTGCGCACCACAAAAAAACGCTGTTCAGCCTGGACGAGCGCATGGACATGGCGCGCGAGGTGCTGCGCGACTGCCCCCAGGTGCAGGTCGAGCCCTTCGAAGGTCTGGTGACGGCCTTTGCCGCAGCGCGTGGGGCCTGTGCCATGGTGCGCGGCCTGCGCTCGGGCACCGATTTCGACTACGAATTTCAACTTGCAGGCATGAACCGCGCCCTCATGCCACAGGTGGAGACGGTGTTTCTCACCCCCGACAGCCGCTACCAGTTCATCAGCAGCACGCTGGTGCGCGAGATTGCCGCCTTGGGGGGCGATGTGGCGCAGTTCGTCTCACCCGTGGTGCATGAGCGCCTGCTGCACAAGCTCGGCCGCTCGGCCTGAACTCAGGTGCGGACGGCGGGCACGCTGCTGCCTTGCGCGATGGTGTCGTGCACAAAGCGCAGCTTGCGCAGTGCGCCTGCCGACAGCGCAAACGGGTAGGCGTCCTGCTGGCCCAGGCTGCGGTTGAGGCTGTTGAGCAGCAGCGTGAGCGGCACCCATTGCCGCACCATGGTGTCGAACCCCGGCGCAGGCTGGCCAAAGGGGTTGGCCACATGCTCACGCGGCGCAGCGTTGGCGCCGGGCAGGTTCAGGCCCGTGGCGTAGGCGGCTGCGGTTTCCAGCAAATCCACCATGTGCAGGTAGTGCGCCCAGGTTTCGGCCCAGTCTTCCCACGGGTGGGCCGCGGCGTAGGCACTGACGTGGTGGTGGCTCCAGTCCGTACGGGCGCCTTGGGCGTAGTGCTCGGACAGTGCCGCGGCGTAGTCCAGCCGTTCGTCGCCAAACACGGCGCGGAAGGCATCCAGCTTGTCGGCGTCGCGCACCAGCCGGTCCCAGTAGAAATGGCCGGATTCGTGGCGCAGGTGGCCGATCAGGGTGCGGTAGGGCTCGTGCAGCGCAATGCGGCGGCGGGCGCGTTCAGCGTCGTCCGCCTCGGCCACGTTCAGCGTGATCGTGCCGCCGTGGTGCCCGGTCACGATGCCCGGCTCGCCCGGCAGGTCGGCCAGAAAGGCGTAGGTGGGCCCGGCGTGGGGCGGTGCGCTGTCGTCCGTAGGCTGCAGGCCGAGCCGTGCCAGGGTGTAGAACAGCTGGCGTTTGGCTTCTTCGATGCGAATCCAGTGCCGCAGGTTGCCGGGGTCGGAAAGGTCGGGCAGCCTGTGGGTCTGGCGGCAGGCAATGCACAGCAGGTGGGGGCTGGCGGCGGGCACGGCAAAGTTGCAGGCGTCCCAGGTGGTGTGGTTGTAGCAAAGGCGGTAGAGCGCGTCTGGCTGCACGGCGCCCAGCCGCCGCCACAGGCCTGCACCGGCCTCGGGCGCAGGGGCCAGGGCTGCCATGGTGATCTGTTCGGGCAGAAAAGCCAGCGTGCTGGCGCAGTGCATGCACTGCACGCTGTCGAAGAACACCACGTGGCCGCAGTGGCCGCAATTGAAGATCTGCATCGTGCCGAGCTTATACCTGTCCGTCACAACGGCAACGGCCCGCACTGGGCGGGCCGTTGCCTGTAGTGGGCTTCGCTCAGGGGCGGACCACGATGCTGTTGCGCACTTCGCGCACATGCTTGGTGTGGCGCGCAATGTTCTCGGCCTGGTTTTTCTCGGCCTGCGACTTGGCAAAGCCCGAGAGCTGCACGGTGCCATTGAGCGTCTCCACGCTGATGGATGTGGCCGAGACGGTCTTGTCCTCGGCCATGCGGGTCTTCACGGCCGTGGTGATGCCGGCGTCGTCCACATAGGCTCCCACGGTCTGCTGGTTGCGGGCCACCGAGCAGCCGGTGGAAACGATGGTGGCGCCTGCCAGGGCGGCAAAGGCAAGGGCTCGTGCGTATTTCATGGTTTTTTCCTTCAGGGTTGGGGAGCAATACAGGGAGGGAGTGTGCAGGGTGTCATCCCCGTTTGAGCAGGCTGAGCACAAAAGTGGCCACGGCCATGATGACAAAGACGAAAAAGAGGATTTTGGCGATCCCCACGGCACCGGCGGCGATGCCACCAAAACCGAAGACGGCCGCGATGAGGGCAATGATCAAAAACACGACGGCGTAATGCAACATGTTGAACTCCTTGGCAATGCCAACCCAGGGTTGGCGGGGAGACTCCAATTCCGGATCCGGCGTGCTCATTGAGGTGCTTGATCTGGGACTGGAATGCGGGGGTGTCAGGCGGTGAGGCCTGGACACTTGTCGCTACTGTAGGTTGCACTTTATGGGCACGATGCCGGTGTGCGCCGATGCGCCGCGTCAGCCGGTCGGCGCTGGGCGCGTAGGTGTCGGCCTACGCCTGCGGGGCGGCTACGGCCATCGGGGTGGGCAGCACGGCCGACACCACCGTGCCTTCCTGAGGGCGTGACGACACCGTCAGCCGCCCACCCGCCGCTTCCACCCGCTGACGCATGCCGACCAGGCCATGGGCCGTGCGGCTGATGCCTGCGGGATCAAACCCTACGCCGTTGTCGCGGATCTGCACCGCGACATGGGTCGGGTACTGGTGCACGGTCACGAGCACCTGGGTCGCCTGGGCGTATTTGCCGATGTTGGTGAGTGATTCCTGCACCATGCGGTACACGGTAAGCTGCGTGGTTTCGGGCAGCGCCACGGTGTCCAGGCTGGCCTGCACATCGATGCCCGCCTGCTGGGAAAACTCACGGACCAGAATATCGATGGCCGCAGTCAGCCCCAGGTTGGCCAGCGACGATGGGCGCAGGTCTTCAATGATGCGGCGCTTGAGCGCGATCACGCCGTTGAGCGCCGTGCTCAGGTGCTGGAGGCGCTCGGCCACCTCCGGGGCTTCGGACGTGATGCGTGATTTGAGGCGCGCCACATCCAGCTTGGCGGCCGTCAACAGGGCGCCGAGTTCATCGTGCAGTTCGCGGGCCAGGTGGCCGCGCTCGTCCTCGCGCACCTGCTGCAGGTGGTTGGCCAGTTCGGTCAGCGAGGCGGTGCGCTCGCGCACCAGCCCTTCCAGGCGCGCACGCTCCTGCTCCAGCAGCACTTGTTCGCGCTCGGTGGCCAACTGCAGTGCGTTGCGCTGGCGCAGGTACATGTAAAACGCCAGCAGGCCCACGGCCGTCACCAGGGCAATGCCCATGCGCGAGAGCAGCAGCGACTGGCTGATCTCGGCCTGGTTCTTGCCCACCTGCTGGATGCTGCGTTCGATCAGGGCACGCGCATGGGTGCGGATGGCATCCATGTTCTCCTTGCCCACGTCGGTGGACATGACGAACTTCCAGGCGTCCTCCTGGCCCTTGCGGCGCAGGTGCAGGCTGAGCTCCATCTCGGAGAGCTTGCGGGAAATCTGGCGTGAGAGCAGTGCAAAGTCCTCCAGGTCCTCGGGTGAGCCGAGCACCAGCCCGCGCAGCTGGGTCAGGTTGTCGTTGACAGTCGATACCGCTGCTTCGTAGGGTTCGAGGTAGCTTTCCTCGCCGGTAAGCAGGTAGCCGCGGTGCCCGGTCTCGGCGTCCAGCATGCTGCGCAGCAGCCGGTTGACCGAGGCATGTGTGGACTGGCTGTGCGCCAGATGCTCCAGCGCATCGTGCGAGCGCCGGAAGCCCGCCTCGTTGATGCCCACCAGGGTCAGCGCGGCCAGCATGGCCATGGGCAGGCTGATGGCGATTTTCTGTAGTGAGGGCCAGCGCATGGAATTCTCCGAGGATCAACGCCAGAGGCGTAAGTCAGCATAATGTGCAGGGCGCGCCGTCGGCATGTGGTTGATGCCCGCGGTCACCAACAAAGCAAGTTGTGCGTGCAGGCCTTCTGCACGCGGAAAGTGAGTCAAATGATCAATGTCGGTATCGTGGATGACCATGCCATTGTGCGTTCGGGCCTGCGCCAGTTTCTGGGCGAGCACGTGGATTTGCGCGTGGTGGGCGAGGCGGCCAATGGCCGGGAAGCCATTGACCTGATCCGCAATGCCGAGGTCCACGTGCTGCTCATGGACCTGGCCATGCCTGGACAAAGCGGGCTTGATGCGCTGGCCATGCTGCGTGCCAAGGCGCCCGAGATGGGCATCCTGATCCTGAGCGGCTATCCGGAAACGCATTACGCCATCAGCATGATCCGTCAGGGAGCCAGCGGCTATCTGAACAAGGAGTGCGAACCCAGCGAGATTGTGGAGGCCATCCGCACCATTGCCTTGGGACGGCGTTACGTGACCCCCAGCGTAGCCGAGCTGCTGGCCCAGCAGCTGAACCGCAAGGACGATGCCCCGGTGCACGAGCAGCTCTCCGAGCGTGAATTCCAGGTTTTCCTGAAACTGGCGCGCGGGGAAACGGCGGGCGATATTGCCAAATCGCTGTCGCTGAGCGTGAAGACGGTGAGCACCTACCGCACGCGCCTGATGGAAAAGATGGGGCTGGCATCCAACAGCGACCTGACCTACTATGCCCTGAAAAATCGGCTGATCGATTGAATCTGCGCGCCCTCCGGTGCCTGCAGGGCAGCAGCGCCGCGCAGGCATCAGTGGGGGCGCTGGTCGGGCAGTGCCTTGCCCTGGGCGATGCAGTATTCGACCAGATCGTCGATTTCGTTGGATTTGTCGAAAACGGCATCCACGCCCAATTGGGCGCAGCGCATGCGGATGTCCGGCGTGGCGTAGTTGCTCAAGACCACCATGCGCTGGTGCGGCAGGCGGTTGCGGCACGCGGCCAGCACGCCCAGGCCGCTGCCCTGGCGCAGAAACAGGTCGATGATGGCCATGTCCCATTGCGCTGGTTGTGAAGTGAGCCATTGCGTGCCTTCATCTTCGGAATCAGCCACGCCCACCGACTCGATCGCCGCCAATTCTTCCAGCGTACCAATCAGGTTCTCGCGGATCGTGGCATTGTCTTCAACGATGTAGGTCTTGAGTTTCACAGGCAGGTCCGTTCCATGGCCGTGGCGGATGCCTTGCGACCGTGGATTCACTTTACATGCGGTTGGGGCCGGATTGTGCCAGTGATGGCACCCCCGGGATGTAGGCGCAGTCCTACCTTCAACCTGCCGCAGTGCCCGTGCCAGGCCACGGGCCACACACCGCGCAGGCGGGGTTGCGCGCTGCGTGCAGGGCGCTCCATTCCATGCGGCGCCCGTCCAGCATCAGCAAGCGTCCGGCGAGCGAGGGTCCTGCGCCCGATATCAGCTTGAGAGCTTCGGCTGCCTGCATGGCGCCCACGACGCCGACCAGCGGTGCAAATACCCCCATGGTGGAGCAGGCCACCTCCTCGAACTGCGCCTGCGGGTCGAAGATGCAGGCATAGCAGGGGGACTGGGGATCTCGCGGGTCGAACACGGAGATCTGTGCATCGAAGCGTATCACCGCGCCCGCCACCAGCGGCTTGCCCAGGCGCACGCAAGCCGCATTGACGGCCTGGCGCGTGGCGTAGTTGTCGGAGCAGTCGAGCACCACGCTGGCCTGTTGGACCAGGCATTCCAGCAGTGCGGCATCGGCCCGCTGCGCGATGGCGGTGATCTGCACCTCGGGGTTGATGGCGTGCATGGCCTGCGCTGCCGACGCCACCTTGGGCTGGCCCACGCGGTCCAGGGTGTGAGCTATCTGGCGCTGCAGGTTGGTCAGATCCACCGTGTCGTGGTCCACCAGCGTGATATGCCCGACCCCGGCAGACCCCAGGTACAGCGCAGCAGGTGAACCCAGCCCGCCCGCACCGATGATGAGCGCATGGGATGCCAGGATGCGCTCCTGCCCTTCGATGCCCACTTCGTCGAGCAGGATGTGGCGGGAGTAGCGCAGGAGCTGGTCGTCGGTCATGGCGTCGGATGGCTGGGGCAGTAAAAAGGGCCGGTATGCAACCGGCCCTGTGGGGCAGAGCGGGCGGGGGCCTACTGCGTTTCCTTCTTCTCTTCCTTGCGCTCGGTTTGTGTCTTGCTTACCAGCACGGGCTTGCCGCGCAACTGGTTCAGGGCCTGGGCCAGCTGGAAGTCCTTGTCGGTGCCGAATTCGGGCAGCTTGCGCTCGGCGACGGACTTCTTGGCTTCCTCTTCCAGGCGCTTGCGGGCCTCCTCGCGGGCCTTTTCGCGGGCTTCGTCCTTTTTCTCTTCGGTCTGGCCGTTGTTCAGGTGTTTTTCGAGGTCGGCCTCACGCATGCGCAGTGCTGCGAACACGTTGCCTTCAGCCGTTTCGTCGAGCATCACGTCGGGCACGATGCCGCGCGCCTGGATCGACTTGCCGCTGGGCGTGTAGTAGCGCGCCGTGGTCAGCTTGATGCCGGTGTCCGGCCCCAGGGGGCGCACGGTTTGCACGGAGCCCTTGCCAAAGGTCTGGCTGCCCATGATGGTGGCGCGCTTGTGGTCCTGCAGCGCACCGGCCACGATCTCGCTGGCCGAGGCCGAGCCCTCATTCACCAGCACCACCAGCGGCACGCTCTTGAGGGCGGCCGGCAGGCGCTTGAGGGGGTCGGCGCCGCGGCGGGCATAGAACTCGGGCGAGGCCTTGAAGTTGGCCTTGCTTTCGGCCAGTTGGCCGTTGGTGGTGACCACCGTCACGTCGGGCGGCAGGAAGGCGGCAGAGATGGCCACGGCGGCGTCGAGCAGGCCGCCCGGGTCATTGCGCAGATCGAGCACCAGGCCCTTGAGCTTGGGATCTTGCTTGTAGAGTTCCTCGGCCTTGCGCACGAAGTCTTCGACGGTGCGTTCCTGGAACTGCGACAGGCGAATCCAGCCATAGCCGGGTTCGATCATCCTGGCCTTGACGGACTGGGTCTTGATTTCCTCGCGGGTGATGGTCACGGGGAAGGTGCGGCTTTCGTCCTTGCGGAAGATGGTGAGCACGACCTTGGTGTCGGGCTCGCCACGCATCTTCTTGACCGCATCGCCCAGCGACAGGCCCTTGACGGCGGTGTCGTCGATCTTGGTGATCAGGTCGTTGGTCTTGAGCCCGGCGCGGAACGCGGGGGAGCCTTCAATGGGCGAGACCACCTTGATGAGCCCGTCTTCCTGGGTGATTTCAATGCCCACGCCCACGAACTTGCCCGATGTGCCTTCGCGGAATTCGGCAAACGACTTCTTGTCGAAATACTGTGAGTGCGGATCGAGGCTGGCCACCATGCCAGAGATGGCGTCGGTGATGAGTTTCTTGTCGTCCACCGGCTCGACGTAGTCGGTCTTGACCAGGCCAAAGACAGCCGAGAGCTGCTGGATTTCTTCCAGCGGCAACGGCGTCATGGCGCCGCGCGCCACGGTCTGCAGCGACACCGTGGTCAGCGCCCCGGCCAGCACGCCGACCGAAACCCAACCTGCAATTTTCATTTTCTGGCCCATACGCATCCTTTAGCCGACTCAATATACACCTTGGAAGGGCCTGGCCTGCGCGGGTTCCCGTGCAGGCGCATTCTTTATGCAATGGCGCGGTCCGGGAATCTACGCCTTGCCCTGCGACGCCACAGCTGCTGCCGCCTTGGCGGCGGCTTCCGCGTCACCCAGATAGTAGTGGCGGAGGGGCTGGAGCTTGTCGTCCAGTTCGTAAACCAGTGGAATGCCGTTGGGGATGTTCAGCCCGACGATGTCGTCGTCCGCGATGTTGTCCAGGTATTTCACCAGGGCGCGGATCGAGTTGCCGTGCGCCGCTACCAGAACACGCTGGCCCGAGCGGATCGCCGGGGCCATGGTGTCGTTCCAGAACGGCATCACCCGGGCGACCGTATCCTTGAGACACTCGGTCAGCGGAACCTGGCTGGCATCCAGGCCGGCGTAGCGGCGGTCGCCGCGTTCGCAGCGTGCGTCGGTGGCGTCCAGCGCGGGCGGGGGGGTGTCGTAGCTGCGGCGCCACACCAGCACCTGCGCATCACCGTACTGTTTGGCGGTTTCGGCCTTGTTCAGCCCTTGCAGGGCGCCATAGTGGCGCTCGTTCAGGCGCCAGTGCTTGTGCACGGGCAGCCAGGGGCGGTCCATTTCGTCCAGGGCATACCACAGCGTATGGATGGCGCGCTTGAGCACGCTGGTGTAGCACAGGTCAAACTCGTAGCCTTCGGCCTTGAGCAGCTTGCCGGCCGACATGGCCTGCGATACGCCAGTGGGGGTCAGGTCCACATCGGTCCAGCCGGTGAAGCGGTTTTCCAGGTTCCAGGTGGATTCTCCGTGGCGGATCAGAACGAGTTTGTGCATGGTTTCCCTAGAGAAAGCGGGTCAAAACCCGTCATTCTAAAATTGCGCTGTTTGCAACCCAAGGAATAACGTGAAATTCATCGTCGAAAACTGGTATTTGATCGTTCTGGCCCTCGTTTCGGGGGCCCTGCTGGCCGTGCCCATGCTCAAAGGGGCAGCCGGTGGCCTGACGGTCGCCAATGCGGTGCAGCTCATCAACCGTGAAAAAGCCGTGCTGATCGATGTGTGCGGCCCCGATGAATACGCCGCCGGGCATGCCGGGGGCTCCAAGAGCGTCCCTCTGGGCGAGTTCGAAGCGCGTTTGCCGGCCGTCGTCAAGAACAAGTCCATCCCCTTGGTGATGGTGTGCGCCAGCGGCGCTCGCGCCATGCGGGCCGCCGCCCTGGCGCGCAAGCTGGGTTACGAGAATGCCCAGGTGCTCTCCGGTGGGCTCAAGGCCTGGAAAGACGCGGGCCTGCCCGTCGAGAAATCCTGAACTCCCTGCGCTCCGCACGCGCCTGAAAGGAATGACCATGCAAGCCGTCAAGATGTATACCACCGCCGTCTGCCCCTACTGCATCCGCGCCAAGCAGATGCTCAAGTCCAAGGGCGTGGAACAGATCGAGGAAGTCCGTATCGATACCGATCCTGCCGCACGCACCCACATGATGGAAATCACCGGTCGGCGCACCGTGCCCCAGATTTTCATTGGCGAGACCCATGTCGGCGGATATGACGATCTGGCGGCCCTGGATGCGCGCGGCGGATTGATGCCGCTGCTGGGCGCTGCATAATCCTGCCCCATGTGCCCGCAGCGGGAACGGTTCCTGCGGCGGGTTTTTTTGTGTGGGCTGCGCACGGTGCGCGGCCCGGTTAGAGCTGAAAGACTTCACCACCATGGCCGATCAAGAAAACCCCGTGTTCCAGATCCAGCGCGTCTATCTCAAGGACCTGTCGCTCGAGCAGCCCAATTCCCCCGCCATCCTGCTGGAGCAGGAACAGCCCAACGTGGACATTCAGCTGGGCGTGGAAGCCGCCCCGGTGGCCGAGGGCATTTTTGAGGTCTGCGTGACCGCCACCGTGCAGACCAAGATCAAGGACAAGACCGTCTTCCTGATCGAAGCCAAGCAGGCCGGTATTTTCGAGATCCGCAACATCCCCGAAGCGCAGATGAGCGCCGTGGTCGGCGTCGCCTGCCCGCAGATCGTGTACCCCTACCTGCGCGGCAACGTGGCCGACGTGGTCAACCGCGCCGGTTTCCCGCCGGTGCACCTGGCGGAAATCAACTTCCAGGCCATGTACGAGCAGCAGCAGGCCCAGGCCGCCGCCGCTGCGCCATCGTCGCCACTGCCCCAGTAATATTTTGGGTATTTTTGGCCTCTGGCGCTTACTGGATAAGCGCAAGCAGCTATGAAAATAGTAGTTCTCGGTGCCGGTGCCTGGGGTACGGCCATGGCCATCAGCGCGGCCAACCACCCGGACGGCCACGCCGTCACGCTGTGGGCGCGCGATGCGGCGCAGGCGGCCCACATGCAGGCCACGCGCAGCAATGCCCGTTATCTGCAGGACAGCGACCTGCCGCCCGCCCTGGCCGTGGCCAGCGGCGATGCTGCGGCGCTGGCGGACCGCTCCGACCTCGCCATCGTCGCCACGCCCATGGCGGGTCTGCGTGGCATGCTGGTGCAGTTGCGCGGCTGCCCGGCGCCCGTGGCCTGGCTGTGCAAAGGTTTTGAGGCCGATGCCGGAGACGCGGGCTATTCGGGCCTGCTGGCGCACGAGGTGTGTGCCCAGGTGGCGCCCAACCTGGTGTCTGGCGTACTCAGCGGCCCCAGCTTTGCGCAGGAAGTGGCCCGCGCCCAGCCCACCGCCCTGGTGGCTGCCAGCCAACACGCCAGCGTGCGCGATGCCCTGGTGGCGGCCTTCCACAGCCCCAGCCTGCGTGTGTACGCCAACGACGACATCGTGGGTGTGGAGGTGGGCGGTGCCGTGAAGAACGTGCTGGCCATTGCCACCGGCCTGTGTGACGGCCTGCAGCTGGGCCTCAATGCCCGCGCGGCCCTCATCACCCGCGGCCTGGCCGAAATCACCCGCCTGGGCCTGGCCCTGGGTGCACGCGTGGACACTTTCATGGGCCTGTCGGGCCTGGGCGACCTGGTGCTGACCGCCACCGGCGACCTGTCGCGCAACCGCCGCGTGGGTTTGCTGCTGGCACAGGGCAACACCTTGTCGCAGGCCGTGGCCTCGCTCGGCCATGTGGCCGAGGGCGTGTACTGCGCCCGCACCGTGGTGCAGCGCGCCCGTGATCTGGGCGTGGAGATGCCGATCAGCGAAGCCGTGGTGGCGCTGCTCGATGGAAAACTGCGCCCTGAGGAAGCCGTGGCCGCCCTGATGGAGCGCGAGCCCAAGGGCGAGGGCGAGACCGAGGCCGGTTGAGCGCGGCTTACAGAGGGCGCACCCATCGCCGGGCGCCCAGCGCGGCGGCCCCGAACGCCAGAATGGCAAGCCATTTCACCGTCGCCGCCAGGCCTGCCAGTGCATACAGCGCGGGCGCAGCGGCAGACCTGCCATCGGTCAGCAGCAGGTGCAGGACATTCTCACCCGTATCCGCCAGCGCCGCGATAGGCAGCGACCACACCAGAAGCCAGGCCACCGCGTGGTGTGCGGCCTGCGCCGCCACGCGCTGCCGACCGTAGGCAAAGCCAAAGGCGCCATACAACACCAAAAGCACACCATCGGCCGGGAGGTGGGCGCGGTAGCGCGCGACGCCCTGCGCCTGCCATTGGTGGAGTACGCCCTCGAAAGACGGCGCTGTGAAAGAGAACTGCAACCGCAGGATGCCCGGTTCCAGCGGCGCGAGGTACATGGCGATGCCGAGGAACACGGCCAGCGCGGCAAGGCCAAGGGGCAGTGGGCGGGGCATGGCGCGGATGGCAGGCGGCTGCGTGGGCGGTTGTTCAGGCGGGGAGCTGGGGCGCCGCTTCGCGCCATTGTCCCGGCGCAAGGCCATCGAGGCTCCAGGGCCCGATGCGCACGCGCACCAGGCGCAGCGTAGGCAGGCCCACGGCGGCGGTCATGCGGCGCACCTGGCGGTTGCGGCCTTCGCGGATGGTGAGCTCCAGCCAGGCCGTGGGGATGCTCTGGCGAAAGCGCACGGGCGGGTGGCGCTCCCACAGTGCGGGCGGCTCCAGGAGCCGGGCCTGGGCGGGCAGGGTGGTGCCGTCCTTGAGTGCCACGCCCTCGCGCAGGCGGCGCAGTTGTTCTTCGGTCGGGCTGCCCTCCACCTGCACCCAATAGGTCTTGGCCAGCTTGTGGCGCGGGTCGGCAATGCGGGCCTGCAGGGTGCCGTCGTTGGTCAGCAGCAGCAGGCCCTCGCTGTCGCGGTCCAGGCGGCCTGCCGGGTACACGCCGGGCACGTCCACAAAATCCTTGAGCGTGGCGCGGCCCTCGGTGTCGGGGCTGAACTGGGTCAGTACGTCAAAGGGTTTGTTCAGCAGCAGCAGGCGCGGTACGGATGGCGGGGCCTTCGCCGTGCGGCGCATGGGGGCCATGGGGCGGGCCGTGGCAGGCAACGGTGGGCGTGCCATGTGGGCCGGGTCGGGTCAGCCGCCCAGCAGGGCGCTATAGGCGGCGCGTGTGGCCGGGGTGACGCTGGCCAGCACCTGGGCATGGGGGGTCTTGTGGCGGGCCATGAGGCGGGCCGAGGCAATGGCCCGGGACTTGCAGAACCAGTGGCAGGTGTGCTGCATGAGGAACAGCTCGGCCGAGAGCGTATAGGCCTTGTCGCGCAGAGAAAGCCCCGATTCGTTGCGCACCGCACGTTCAATGCCCTGCGCGTGGATGGCCAGGGCCTGGCGCATGTCGAAGCTGGCGCCGGGCAGCCAGCGGTCGGCATAGGGCAGTGCCAGAGGCAGGGTGCTGACGCGGGCCAGCGCGGCGTCGACACGGGTGAAGTCGGCGGTAAAACGGGTGAACTGCTCGCTCAACTGCAGTTCGGTGGTGCGCAGCAGGTTCCATACCTGTTCGCGCCGCTCGGGATCGCTTTCGCCCAGGGCGCGCAGATAGCCTTCGGTGAGGTTTTCCATGAGCTTCTCGATCTGGTAGTTGCCCAGATAGCTGGCCAGCAGAACGACGCGCTGGCGCTGCTGCTTCGCATTGAGTACGAAGACACCGGTGGCAATCAGGGTGGCCAGGAGGAAGATATCCATGGTGGAGCGGTGGCGGCGGGGTCAGATCTCGAAATTGTCGATCAGCCGCGTGCGCCCCAGGCGGGCCGCGCCCAGCACCACCAGTGCGTCGCCGCTCTGGGGTGTCTGCAGGTCGGCGCGGCGGCGCACGGTCAGGTAGTCGGGCTGCCAGCCGCGTGCGGTCAGGGCCTGCATCGCGCGCTGCTCCAGTGTGGCAGCCTGTGCCGGCAAGGCGTGGGCGGCGGCAATGGCTTCGCGGCCCAGGGCGCGCAGGGCCAGCGAGAGCTGCACCGCCTCGGCGCGCTCGGTCTCGTTCAGGTAGCCGTTGCGTGAACTCAGGGCCAGGCCGTCCTCGGCGCGCTGCGTGGGGCTGGCCACGATGTCGATGGGCAGGGCAAACTGCTGCACCATGCGGCGCAGCACCATGAGCTGCTGGTAGTCCTTCTGGCCGAACACGGCGCTGCCACTCGCCTTGCCCGCAAAAACGGCGCAGAGCAGCTTCATCACCACGGTGCACACACCGGTAAAGAAACCGGGGCGGAAATGCCCTTCCAGAATGTCGGCCAGCAGCGGGTCGGGCTGCACCTTGAAAGTCTGGGGCTCGGGGTACAGGTCGTTCTCGCGGGGGGCAAACAGCACATCGCAGCCTGCGGCCTGCAGCTTGGCGCAATCGGCCTCCCAGGTGCGGGGGTAGCTGTCAAAGTCCTCATGGGGCAAGAACTGCAGCCGGTTGACGAAGATGCTGACCACCGTGCTGTCGCCCAGCGGCTTGGCCTGGCGTACCAGGGCTATGTGCCCGTCGTGCAGGTTGCCCATGGTGGGGACGAAGGCGGGCTTGCTGCAGGCGGCCAGGGCGGTGCGCAGGTCGGGAAGGGTGTGGACGATGTGCATGTCGAAAGGGCAAAGAATGGCGGGCGATTACCAGGCGTGCACGGCATTGTCCGGGAAGCGGCCCTGCTTGACGGCCTGCACGTAGGCCGCGATGGCGCCACGCACGCTGCCGGCGTCCTGCATGAAGTTGTGCACAAAGCGCGCCATCTTGCCCAGGTTCATGCCCAGCATGTCGTGCATGACCAGCACCTGGCCTGCGGTGCCGCTGCCCGCGCCAATGCCGATGGTGTGGCAATGCTGCAGCTCCTGGGTCAGTTCGGCCGACAGCAGGGCCGGCACCATTTCCAGCACCAGCATGGAGGCTCCGGCATCCTGCAGATCGCGGGCCTGGCGGCGCAGGGCCTGGGCGGCCTGGTCGGTCTTGCCCTGCACGCGGTAGCCGCCCAGGGCGTGCACGGTCTGGGGTGTGAGGCCCAGGTGGGCGCATACGGGGATGCCGCGCTCGACCAGGAAGCGCACTGTGTCGGTCGTCCATCCTCCGCCTTCGAGCTTGACCATGTGCGCCCCTGCCTGCATCAGGGCCGAGGCACTGCGCAGGGCTTGTTCGCGCGACTCGTGGTAGCTGCCAAAGGGCAGGTCGGCAATCAGCCAGGCCGTACCCTGCACACGGTGCAGGCCCCGCGCCACGCTGGCGGTGTGGTAGGCCATGGTCTCCAGAGTGACGCCCACGGTGCTGGGCAGCCCCTGGCAGACCATGCCCAGCGAATCGCCCACCAGCAGGCATTCCACGCCTGCGGCATCGGCCACAGCGGCAAAAGTGGCGTCGTAGGCGGTGAGCATGGTGATTTTCTCGCCTGCCTCGCGCATTTGCTGCAGGCGCGGCAGGCTGACCGGGCGGCGCTGGGGCAGGGGAGACGCCGGTGGCAGGGTGCCGTAGGGCGTGCCCGCGCTGGCGGAGGAGGGCGTGGTGGTGTCAGTCATGGTGCCGTCTTCTCAAAGTCCATGGGAGCGGGGAGTCTAGTCGAAGCCGCTATGCTTGCGTCCCATGACCTTTTTTGCCGACCCCACCGACCCCTCGATGCTCTCCCAGGTTCTGCTGGACGTTGCCCGTGCCCTGCAGGAAGACCTGGGCAGCGGCGACCTGACCGCCGGCCTGATTGACCCCGCGCGCCGCGTGCGCGCCCGCGTGCTGGCGCGCGAAAGCGCCGTTATCTGCGGCGCCCCCTGGGCGACGGCGGCGCTGCGCGCGCTCGACCCCGCCGCCCGCATCACCTGGCTTGTGCGGGAGGGCCAGCGCTGCACCGCAGACCAGGTGGTGCTGGAGGTGGAGGGCAGCGCCCGCGCCCTGCTCAGCGCCGAACGCACGGCGCTCAACTTTTTGCAATTGCTCTCGGCCGTGGCCACCAAGACCCGCACCTACGTGGATGCCGTGGCCGGCACTAAGGCCCACATCGTGGACACGCGCAAGACCCTGCCCGGCCTGCGCCTGGCGCAAAAGTACGCCGTGCGCATGGGCGGCGGCACCAACCACCGCATCGGCCTGTTCGACGCCGTGCTCATCAAGGAGAACCACATCGCCGCTGCCGGGGGGGTGACGGCCGTGCTGCGCGCCGCCGAAAAGGAGGCCGCGCAGGCCCAGTTCATCGAGATCGAAGTGGAAACCCTGGCGCAGCTGACCGAGGCCCTGGAGGCGGGTGCCAAGATGGTGCTGCTCGACAACATGGACGTGGCCACGCTGCATGAGGCGGTGCGTATCAATGCGGGCCGCGCCATCCTCGAAATCTCGGGCGGCGTCACGCTCGATGGCCTGCGCACCCTTGCAGAAACCGGCGTGGACCGCATCTCCATCGGTGCGCTGACCAAGGACGTGAAGGCCACCGACTTTTCCATGCGCATGGAGGACATTGCATGAAAGCCATTGCCATCAAGGAAGTCGAGTACGAGCAGCCCCGCGAAGGCACGGACGGCGCCGTCTGCTCCACCAAGCATGCCTGGGCGCGCGTGCCTGCCGAGCTGACGCAGGACGAGCGCGCGGCCATCAAGGACAGGATTCGCCGTCTGCTCAAGGAAAAGAATGCAGTCATGGTCTCGCACTACTACGTGCACCCTGACCTGCAGGACCTGGCTGAGGAAACCGGTGGCATCGTCAGCGATTCGCTGGAGATGGCCCGCTTCGGCCGCGACCATGCCGCGCAAACCCTGGTGGTCAGCGGCGTGCGCTTCATGGGCGAAACGGCCAAGATTTTGAGCCCCGAAAAAACCGTGCTCATGCCCGACCTGGACGCCACCTGCTCGCTCGACCTGGGCTGCCCCATCGAGGAATTCAGCATGTTTTGCGATCAGCACCCGGACCGTACGGTGGTGGTCTACGCCAACACCAGCGCGGCGGTGAAGGCACGCGCCGACTGGCTGGTCACATCCAGCTGCGCGCTCGACATCGTGCGCGCCCTGAAGGATGCCGGGCAAAAGATCCTGTGGGCGCCCGACCGGCACCTGGGCGACTACATCCGCCGCGAGACCGGCGCCGACATGGTGTTCTGGAACGGCGCCTGCATCGTGCACGACGAGTTCAAGGCCTTCGAGCTGGAAGCGCTCAAGAAAGACCATCCTGGCGCCAAGGTGCTGGTGCACCCCGAATCGCCCGCCGACGTGATTGCCCTGGCCGACGCCGTGGGTTCCACATCGGCCATTCTCAAGGCCGCGCAGACGATGGACGCCCAGGAGTTCATCGTCGCCACCGACAACGGCATGATGCACAAGCTGCGCACGCTCAACCCTGGCAAGGTGTTCTACGAAGCGCCCACGGCGGGCAACAGCGCCACCTGCAAGAGCTGCGCCCACTGCCCCTGGATGGCGATGAACGGCTTGGCCGGTGTGGCCCAGGTGCTGGAGACGGGCAGCAACGCCATTCAGGTAGACCCAGCCATCATTCCGCGCGCGCGCCTGCCGATTGACCGCATGCTGGCGTTCACGGCGGCACTGAAGAACGGGCAG
>JAMLIQ010000047.1 GCA_023954095.1 Burkholderiaceae bacterium
CGCGTGGTCGTCATCAACCAGGGCCGTATCGAGCAAAGCGGCGCACCCCAGCAGGTGTGGGACCATCCGGCCAGCCCGTTTGTGTACGGCTTTCTGGGCGACGTGAACCTGTTCCATGGCCGGGCGCATGAGGGCCTGGTGCACCTGGAAGGGATGCAGATCGACGCGCCCGAACACAGCGAGGCGCAGAACGCCCGGGCTTTTGCCTATGTGCGCCCGCACGACTTGGATGTGCAGCGCTATCGGCCCGGCTCCGGGCAGCCTGAAGGCATTGTGGTGCGGCTGGATCGGGCCATTGTGGTCGGGCCGATTGCGCGGCTGGAACTAATTCCCGTGGACGCCACCAAAGCAGCGGACAATGCGAGCCCTGAATCCCTGATCGAAGCGCAGATCCCTGCGCAGCAGTATCGGGAAATGGGTTTTTCCGAGGGAGATGTTCTGGTAGTCACGCCGCGCCGTGCGCGGGTTTTTCTGGACCAGGCCTCCGGTATCTGATGAAGCGCCCCAGGGCGCTGGACAAGGCGATGAATGATTGCAAACTGGTTCGATAACATGCCCCGCCGCGTACTGGCGTTCATCAGCGTGGCCTGCGTGGCCATGCTGGCGTTTGGCCTGTACCTGCAGCATGTGGTGGGGCTGGAGCCTTGCCCCATGTGCATCGTGCAGCGCTATGCTCTTATTTTGGTAGCTGTTTTCGCTGGACTGGCAAGCGCCAGAGGCAAAAAAGGCTGGTGGATTCCCATTGCGCTGCTGGCGCTGCTTGCCAGCGGTTTTGGTGCCTTTACTGCGGCGCGGCAAAGCTGGCTGCAGTGGTTTCCGCCCGAGGTGTCGATGTGCGGGCGTGATTTCTACGGAATGATCGAAAACTACCCCATGCGCCGCGCCATCCCGATGATCTTCAAGGGTTCGGGCGATTGCGCTGTGGTGGACTGGACCTTTCTGGGCGGCTCCATCGCCAACTGGTCGTTTGTCGCCTTCACGGTGCTGGGGCTGATGCTGGTGTGGCTGGTGGTGCGCGGCCTGCGCCGGGCCCATTGATGCCATGGGTACGCCACGGAGCCCGCTGAGCCTGTTGTTGCTCGGCGCGACGGGAGCCGTGGGCCAGCAGGTGCTTGCCCTGGCGCTGGCCGATGCGCGCGTGGGCAGGGTCACCGCTCCCACGCGGCGCCCGCTGCCCGCACAGGCCAGGCTGGTCAACCCGGTGGTGGATTTTCAGAATATCGACACCCATGCGCCCTGGTGGCAGGCCGATGCCGTGGTGTGCGCGCTGGGTACCACCATCAAGGTGGCGGGCTCGCAGCAGGCCTTTGCGGCCATCGACCGCGATCTGGTCATCGCCACGGCGCAATGGGCACGGCAGGCTGGTGCGACACGGTTGGCGCTCAACTCGTCGCTGGGCGCGAGCCGCAAGGGCAATTTCTATCTGCGCACCAAGGCCGAGGCGGAAGACGGCGTGCGTGCGCTGGGCTACCCTTCGCTCACCATCGTGCGGCCCTCGCTGATCGAGGCCGAGCGCGATGTGGCGCGGCCGGGCGAGGTGGCGGGCCTGTGGGTGGCGCGCGCTCTCGGCCCCCTGGTGCCCCGGCGTTACCGGCCCGTGACGGCGCAGCGCATTGCGCGGGCTTTGCTCGAAGGTGTGCTGCAGGGCCTGCCCGGTGAGCATCTGCGGGAATCCGAGCAGTTGTAGCGGACGGGTCTTTTCCCTCTAACATGGCAGTCGGGCTGGCCTGCGGAGGCTGGCAATGAAGGCATCGCCATGGGCAAGACATCTGCAATGAACCTGTTCCGCCGCCTGGAGCAGCTCAACGGCATCGGCGCGGCGCTCTCGCGTGAGCGCGATATCGAGCGGCTGCTGGAAAACATCCTCGAAGCGGCCAAAACCCTGACCGGCGCCGATGGCGGCACGCTCTACAGCGTGACGGAAGACCACGCGGCCCTGCACTTCGAGATCATGCGCACCGACTCCCTGGGCATACGCCAGGGCGGCACCACAGGGCAGCGCATTGCCTTGCCCGATCTGCCGCTGCGCCATGCCGACGGTTCGCCCAATGATGCCCTGGTGGCCGCGTACTCGGCCCTGCACGACCGCACGGTGAACATTGCCGACGCGTATGCCGAGGAGGGATTTGACTTTTCCGGCACGCGCGCCTTTGACCAGCGCACGGGCTATCGCTCGCGGTCGTTTCTGACCGTGCCCATGAAAAACCACGACGGCGAGCTCATCGGCGTGCTGCAGCTGCTCAATGCGCTGGACCCGGAAACGGGGCAGGTGGTGGCTTTCTCTGAGGCCGACCAGAGCCTGACCGAATCGCTGGCCTCGCAGGCCGCCATTGCGCTGTCCAATCGGCTGCTCATCACCCAGCTGGAGCGCCTGTTCGAATCGTTCGTCAAGCTTATCAACATCGCCATCGACGAAAAATCACCCTACACCGGGGGGCATTGCGAGCGTGTTCCGGCGCTGACGATGATGCTGGCCGAGGCTGCCGACGCCACGGCAGAGGGCCCGCTGGCAGATTTTCACATGACCGAGCGCGACCGCTACGAGCTGCAGATGGCGGGCCTGCTGCACGACTGCGGAAAAATCACCACGCCGGTGCATGTGGTGGACAAGGCCACCAAGCTGCAGACCATTTATGACCGCATCGACCTGGTGGATACGCGTTTTGAAGTGCTCAAGCGCGACGCCCGGCTGGCAGCGCTGCGCGCCCAGATGGCTTTGCGTCCGGTCGTGGATGCGGGCGCAGAGGCTGTGGCCGAATCCAGCCTGCAGCGCGAATTGCAGGCGATCGATGCCGACCGCGAGTTTCTGCGCCGCTGCAACCAGGGTGCGGAGTCCATGCAGGAGGCGGACCAGCTGCGCGTGCGCATGATCGGCACGCAGCGCCAGTGGCGCAACGTGGAGGGTGTGCACACGGCCTTTCTCACGGCCGAGGAGATGGAGAATCTCACCATTCGTGCAGGCACGCTGACCCAGGCCGAGCGCGACACCATCAACTACCACATCGTCGCCACCATCAAGATGCTGGAGACCTTGCCCTGGCCGCGACACCTGAAGAACGTGCCCGAATACGCCGGGGGGCACCATGAGCGCATGGACGGCAAGGGCTACCCGCGCGGCCTCACACGCGAGCAGATGTCGGTGCAGGCGCGCATGATGGGTATTGCCGATATTTTTGAGGCGCTGACCGCCGCAGACCGGCCCTACAAGAGCGGGATGAAGCTCTCGCAGGCACTGGCCATCATGGAGAAAATGGCCCACAACGGCCATATCGACCCCGATCTGTTTTCCGTGTTCGTGCGTGAACGGGTGTACCAGCGGTATGCCGACCAGTTCCTGGAGCCGTTGCAGATCGATGTGGCCTGAACCTTGGCGGCCTCGCAGGCGTGCAGCGACGGGGGTGCGGTGTCTCCGGCGCACGCCATCCCATTACCGCACCCGTCAGGCGCATGACGATGCCACCCAGGCGCAGCAGGGGGCACATGCTGCGCAACAGCCGCTCATTTCAACCGTGCAGCATGCCGAAGAGCCCGCGCGGTGCCCCCCACCCCTGACCGCGTTTCAACCTGGCGCACTGCCAGGACGAGACGGTTCTTGTATTTCTGCTGCGCCACCTGGGCGGCTAAAATCACCGGTTCGCCTGCTTTTGCAGCGCAGGCCCGCCCCAGCACCCCACTGTCGAGAAGAGCACCATGAATCCCAGTATCTCCGTTGCCGATATTCGCAAGACCTTCCTGGAGTTTTTTGCCTCCAAGGGCCACACCGTTGTAGCGTCCAGTTCACTGGTGCCTGGCAACGATCCGACGCTGATGTTCACCAACTCGGGCATGGTGCAGTTCAAGGATGTGTTCCTGGGCACCGACAAGCGGCCCTACAACCGGGCGGTATCGGTGCAGGCCTGCCTGCGCGCTGGCGGCAAGCACAACGATCTGGAAAACGTGGGCTACACCGCGCGCCACCACACGTTTTTTGAGATGCTGGGCAATTGGTCGTTCGGTGACTACTTCAAGCGCGAATCACTGAAATGGGCGTGGGAACTGCTGACCGAGGTCTACAAGCTGCCCGCCGAGCGCCTGCTGGCCACCGTGTACCAGGAAGACGACGAGGCCTATGACATCTGGACCAAGGAAATCGGCCTGCCGCCCGAGCGCGTGATCCGCATCGGCGACAACAAGGGCGGACGCTACAAGAGCGACAACTTCTGGATGATGGCCGACACCGGCCCCTGCGGCCCCTGCAGCGAGATCTTCTACGACCACGGCGACCACATCCCCGGCGGCCCGCCCGGCAGCCCCGGAGAAGACGGCGACCGCTTCATCGAGATCTGGAACAACGTGTTCATGCAGTTCGACATGAAGGAAGACGGCAGCGTCACGCCGCTGCCTGCGCCTTGCGTGGACACCGGCATGGGCCTGGAACGGCTGGCCGCCATCCTGCAGCATGTGCACAGCAACTATGAGATCGACCTGTTCGACCAGCTCATCAAGGCGGCGGCCCGTGAAACTGCCGTGACCGACCTGGACAACAAAAGCCTGCGCGTGATTGCCGACCATATTCGTGCCACAGCGTTCCTGGTCAGCGACGGCGTGATTCCCGGCAGCGAAGGGCGTGGCTATGTGCAGCGCCGCATCATCCGCCGCGCCATCCGCCACGGCTACAAGCTGGGCCAGAAGACGCCGTTCTTCCACAAGCTGGTGGCCGATGTGTCGCGCCTGATGGGCGATGCCTACCCTGCCATCCGCGCGCAGGAGCAGCGCGTTACCGAGGTGCTCAAGGCCGAGGAAGAGCGCTTCTTCGAGACACTGGCCAACGGGATGGATATCCTGGACGCGGCCCTGGGCGGCGGCGCCACCGTGCTGCCAGGCGATGTGGCCTTCAAGCTGCACGATACCTACGGTTTCCCGCTCGACTTGACCAATGACGTCTGCCGTGAGCGCGGCGTTGAGGTGGATGAGGCCGGTTTCAGGACCGCCATGGAAAAGCAGAAGGCGCAGGCGCGCGCCGCAGGCAAGTTCAAGATGGACAAGGCGCTGGACTATACCGGTGCTGTCAATCAGTTCACCGGCTATGACACCCTGGCAGATACTGCAAAGATCGTAGCGCTCTATGTAGATGGGGTAAGCGTTGCAGTACTGAAAGCAGGCCAAAACGGCGTGGTGGTGCTGGACACGACGCCCTTCTATGCCGAAAGCGGCGGCCAGGTGGGCGACGAGGGCGTCATCACCAGCGGCTCGGCCCGCTTTGCGGTGGGCGACACGCTCAAGATCAAGGCCGACGTGTTCGGCCACCACGGTACGCTGGAAGAGGGCACGCTCAACGTGGGCGACACGGTGCAGGCCCAGGTCAACACGGCCGTGCGCGCGGCCACCATGCGCAACCACTCGGTCACGCACATCATGCACAAGGCGCTGCGTGAAGTGCTGGGCGCACATGTGCAGCAAAAGGGCAGTCTGGTGAACGCCGACCGCACCCGCTTCGACTTCACGCACAACGGCCCCGTCACGGTAGCCGAAATCCGCGAGATCGAGCGCCGCGTGAATGAAGAGATCCTGGCAAACCAATCCACGCAGGCCCGTGTGATGGACATCGAATCGGCCCAGAAGACCGGCGCGGTGATGCTGTTTGGCGAAAAATATGGTGAAACGGTGCGCGTGCTCGACATCGGCACCAGCCGCGAACTGTGCGGAGGCACGCACGTGCAGCGCACGGGCGACATTGGCCTGTTCAAGGTGGTGGGTGAGGGCGGCGTGGCCGCAGGTGTGCGCCGCATCGAGGCCGTCACGGGCATCAATGCGCTGGCCTACCTGCAAGGACTGGAAGACACCGTGAACCAGGCCGCCAGCACCCTCAAGGCGCCTGTGTCAGAGATCAATGGCCGCATTGGCCAGGCGCTGGACAGCGCCCGCGCGCTGGAGAAGGAAGTGGCCGCCCTCAAAGGCAAGCTGGCTTCCAGCCAGGGTGACGAATTGGTGAGCCAGGCCGTGGAGGTCAAGGGCCTCCAGGTCCTGGCAGCCGTTCTGCCCGGCGCCGATGCCAAGACCTTGCGCGACACCATGGACAAGCTCAAGGACAAGCTCAAGACGGCCGCCATCGTGCTTGCCGCGGTGGACGGTGACAAGGTGCAGCTGGCGGCCGGCGTTACGGCCGACAGCGTGGGCCGCATCAAGGCCGGTGAACTGGTCAACTTTGTGGCCCAGCAGGTGGGCGGCAAGGGCGGCGGCAAGCCCGACATGGCCATGGCCGGGGGCACCCAGGCGGCGGGCCTGCCTGCGGCGCTGGCCTCGGTACAGGGCTGGGTGGCGCAGCAGCTCTGACGGTTTTTCAGTCTTTTTGGGCGTTTGGGCAATAACAGCAGGCGCTGAGTGCTATTGGATTAGTAGTTATTTGCCCAATTTCCTGCAGTGTGTGAACGCAGCTGTCGGCGCCCCATCAGGCGCGGGGCCTGCTACAAGGCAAATTGAAACTGGTTGCGGCCTGCGGCTTTTGCGCCGTAGAGCGCTGCATCTGCCTGTGCCATGAGTTCTGCGGGTGTCGTGGGGGGATCGGTTGGTACGCAGTAGGCGATGCCAATGCTGGTCGTGATGTGCAGTGGCTGCCCTCCCACCAGAAACAGCGGGCGCGCGACCTGGCTGACCACTTTTTGCGCCACGTCGGCTGCCACGTCCGTGCCTGCCAGGTTTTCCAGTACTGCAACGAACTCGTCGCCAGCCAAGCGGGCCACGGTGTCGGTGCCGCGCACGCTGGCCTGCAGACGACGGGCAAATTCTTGCAGCACTTCGTCACCCGCCGCATGGCCCAGGCTGTCGTTGATGGCTTTGAAGTGGTCGATGTCCAGATACATCAATGCCAGCGCAGTCCCGCTGCGGCGGGCGCGGGCCAGGATTTGCGGCAGGCTTTCATTGAAGGCCAGGCGGTTGGCAAGCTGGGTCAACGGATCGACCCGGGCAAGCAGGGCCAGCTTGCGCTCCACCGTCTTGAGTTCGGTGATGTTGATGCTGAGCGTGAAGACGCCGCGTGTGGTGCCTTCGCTGTCCACATCGGGCACATAGATGTTGTGCACATCGCGCATCTCGCCGTGGATCTGTCTTTGTACGTCGAACTCCACCCGCTCCCCGGCCAGTGCTTTCTGGAGCGGTGCCTGTGCAATGGCGTAGACCGTCTCCCCCACCACGTCGCGCATGGTGCGGCCCATCAGCGCCTCGGGCTCCAGGTCCCACCATTCCCGCACGGCGGAGTTGACGAAGGTGAAGCGTTCCTGGGTGTCCATGTGGGAGACCAGCGCGGGCAGGTTGTCCGTGACGCCGCGCAGCTTGGCTTCGCTCAGGGCCAGTGCGCGTTCAACGGCCTTTCGATCCGAAATATCGCGCAGAAAGGCGTGCGCCACAAAATGGTCGCCCCTGTCTATCGCCGACAGCGAAAGCTCTACGGGAATGAGCCGGCCCGATCGGTGCAGGGCTTCGACTTCCATGCGCTTGTCCACCATGGGCCCGGTGCCTTGCTGTGTGAACTGCTGCATGCCCTTGTTGTGCGCAGCCCGCATCGTCTCCGGAATGATGAGCGGCGCCAGTGGCTGGCCCAGGACCTCGTTGCGGGCGTAGCCGAACACCCGTTCTGCCTGGTGGTTCCACTCGGTGATGTGGCCCGTGCGGTCGAGTGCGATGAAGGCGTCCCCCGCGTGGCGCAGAACCTCGCGCAGATAGGTTTCTTTGTCGGACAAGCGTTGTTGTGCCTGGTGTCGTTCGGCCATCAATTGGTCGAAGGTGCGTGCCAGGTCGCCCAACTCGTCCTGCTCGTAGTGCGTGCTCAGCGGCACGTAGTGGTCGGCCGCATGGAGGGCCTGCATGTGCAGGCGCAGGTGGTCCAGCGGAGCAAGCTCGCGGCGAAGCAGGTACAGGCTCAGACTACCCACCAGCAGCGACAGCGCAATGGCGCCGAGCCATGTGAGGCGCTCGACACGCTGCAATGCGGCTATCGCTTCCTTGCGGGGGTAGTGGGTGCCGATGATCCAGTCGGTCTGCCGTGTCTGCTTGAAGGCGTAGAGCACGGAAACCCCCAGCCGGTTGACGCCCTCGGTCGTTCCTTCAAAACCTGCCACCGCACGCGTGGTGGCTTCGTTGTATCCCCCTTCGGCGTCAAAGTGTTTGAGGATGCGCGACTTGCGCGGGCTGTAGACAACGATTCCATTCGTGTTGGTAATAAAGACGTAGCCGGTCTTGCCGATCTTGATATCTGCCAATTCGCCCAGGAAGTTGGATTGATCGAGGTTGATGAGTGCGTTGATCACGTACACCAAGCGGCCCTGTGCATCATGCACGGGTTCAGTCATTGCGATTTGCGGCATGCCGCGTAAACGGTTGCGGATGGGCTGAGAAATCACACCTTGCCCGGTGGCCAGCGTTTCGATGAAGTAGGGGCGATCAGAAATGTTCAACCGGTCAATGGACTCCGGATCAAGAAAATTGGCCGCTACCACGCCAGAGGGATGGATGATCGCGACGTTTTCGAAAGACGCCAGGAATGCCGGGTGGCCCTTCAAAAACGGCTGTAACTGTGACGTGCCGCGCAACTGCAAGCTTGTGAGGGAATTGGCAAATGTTTTGAGCAGAGCCCGGCGACCGGCAAATTTCTGATCGATCGCATCGGCAAGTGCGATCGTGCGCTGCATCTGATCACGGGCAAGATCTTCCAGCGCCGAGGTGTGTACGTAATAAAACGCAGCGCCCACCACACCCAGCGTGCTGATCAGGGCAATCAGCACCACGCTGATGGTCAGGCGGTTGCGAAGGCTGAGTGTTGTGATGCGCAGGTGGCGTCGCATCGGCGAGTACGGTGGGACCGTGCCTAGAAAAGCTCGACGTCGTCGTTGCTGACCTTGGACTGGAGATGCCCTTCGGCGACCAGGTCGTCATAGAAGCGTACCTGGTTGCGCCCGTTCTCCTTCGCAAAATACAGTGCCTGGTCGGCTTGGCCCAGGATTTCGACAGGCGAGCCCTTGTCGGTGGAGATAAAACCCACGCTGACGGTGACTTGTCCCACCTGGGGGAAGTAGTAGTCTTCCACGTTCTTGCGGAAGCGGTTGAACACCTTGTGCGCGGTGGACAGGCTGGTCGAGCGCAGCAGCACCACGAATTCCTCGCCGCCAAAGCGGAAGATGCGGTCATGGCTGCGGAACGACGAGCGCAGGATATTGGCGACCAGGATCAGCACTTCGTCGCCATACAGATGTCCAAAACGGTCGTTGACCAGTTTGAAGTGGTCGATATCCACTACGGCCAGCCATTGCTGCATCGCATCGGCGGGTGCCTCGGCGTCTTCTTCGAGGGAGGCGATGGTCTGGGGGCGCTCGCCGGGTTCATTGGAGGTAAAGCGAGAGAACTGTTCGTCGAACGTCTTGCGGTTGAACAGGCCGGTCAGCGCATCGCGTTCGCTGTAGTCCAGCAGGCTCAGGTAGTTCTGGTAGACGTGAAAAACGTTGGTGATCACGTCGAGTTTCTGCGCCGAGAACGGGCGCGATTGAATGACTTCTAGGCAGGACGCGACCTTGTCGTGCATCCACACGGGAAGCCACAGGCAATGGCGGCCCCGGCCCAGGGTGGCGGTGGCCCTGGGGGCGTTGGATGCAATGCATTCCTGCAGGGCGGGCAGGTCTGCAATGGGCTGGCGCAATGGGTCGTGTGCGGCTTCGGCTTCGTTGGACACCCACTGACCGTCGCGCAGGCAGGTGCTGGGGCGCACGTAGCATTCGCCGTTCTGGGTAAAGATCTCCAGGGACCGCACCTGCACGACGGCGCTCATTGACTGCAGGGTGGACAGCACGGAGACCTCCAGCCGCAGGTGATCCCGGTGGCCAGTCATCTCGACCAGGTTTTGCAGAATGGGTTTCATGGGTTTGGCATGTCAGTCGATGGCCGAAGGTCGCTGTCGAAACACCAGATCCCATACGCCATGCCCCAGGCGCAGACCACGGTTTTCGAACTTGGTCAGCGGACGGTATTCGGGCTGGGGCGCGAATCCCTCGGCGGTGTTCACCAGCAAGGGCTCGGCACTGAGCACCTGAAGCATTTGCTCGGCGTAGGGCTGCCAGTCGGTGGCGCAGTGAATGTATCCGCCTGGCTTGAGCCGCGCTGCGAGCTTGGCGACCAGGGGGGGCTGGATCAGGCGGCGCTTGTTGTGTTTTTTCTTGTGCCAGGGGTCGGGGAAGAAGATGTGCACGCCATCCAGGCTTGCAGGGGCCAGCATGTGATCCAGCACCTCGACGGCGTCGTGCTGCACGATGCGGATGTTGGTCTGGCCTTGCTCGCCGATGCGCTTGAGCAGGGCGCCCACGCCGGGTTCGTGCACTTCACAGCACAGGAAGTTGTCTTGCGGCCGCACGCGGGCAATGTGCGCTGTGGCCTCGCCCATGCCGAATCCGATCTCCAGCACCAGCGGGGCACTGCGGCCAAAGGCCGCCGTGGCGTCCAGCAGGGCAGCGGTATAGGGAAGGATGTAGCGCGGGCCCAGGTCTTCAAAGGCCTTGGCCTGGCCGGTGGTGGTGCGCCCGGCCCGGCGGACAAAGCTCTTGATGGTCTTGGGGTAGGGCACGCTGGCGGGCGCCAGGCCCGCAGGAAGCGATGGGACGCCGGACGCGGCAGCGGGGCTGCATGCGGCGCCGGGAGCGGGGGCGGGGGCGATGGAATACGGTTCGGTCACAAGGCTCGATTGTAGAGAGGCATCCAGGCCTTGACCCATTGGGACAGGGCATCGCCCAGGCGGGTGTTGTCAGGATGCACCAAAGCGGGGAGTCCCAGCACCTGGGCAGCCGTTTGCAGGGCCTGGAGCGGGTTGTCCAGCATCAGGGGCGCTGCGCCATGCTGCTTGGAGAGCTTTTCTCCATCGGCGCCCCGCACCAGCGGCGTGTGCAGATACCGCGGCGTGGGCTGTTGCAGGGCCTGCTGCAGCAGGATCTGGCGGGGGGTGTTGTCGGCAAGGTCTTCGCCCCGCACCACATGGGTGATGCCCTGCGCGGCGTCGTCGACGACCACGGCCAGCTGGTAGGCCCACAGGCCATCGGCACGCAGCAGCACAAAGTCGCCTACGCTGCGCGCCACGTCCTGTTGTTGCGGCCCCAGGCGCCGGTCGGTCCAGCGCAGGCCATCGGGTGCTATTGAAAAAGAAGCGTGCTGCGCTTGATGGGTAAGCGTTTGAGCCTGTTTTTTCATGAAATCTGTGGTGGCAAACCGCCAGGATCGGGCTGTGCGCCCCCGCAGGCCGTGGCGACAGGTGCCGGGATAAGGGCGCTCAATATGGCGCTGGTGTGCGTGCCCGGCTGCGGCATGGGCCATTTCAATGTCCTTGCGCGAACAGGCGCAGGGGTAGGCCAGATTGCTGTCCACAAGCTGGTCCAGCGCCTGCTGGTACAGGGCGCCCCGGTGTGATTGCCACAGCGGCGGTGCGTCGGGCAGCAGGCCGCAGGCGGCGAGCTGCGCCAGGATGCGCTCGGCGGCCCCGGGAACGCAGCGCGGCGTGTCCACGTCTTCGATGCGCACGAGCCAGCGGCCGCCCCGGCCTGCGTTCCACGCACGGGCATCGAGCCAGCTGGCCAGCGCTGCCACCAGCGAACCCGCATGCAGCGGGCCCGTGGGCGATGGCGCGAACCGGCCCACGTAGCTCGCCGTGTTCATGCCACGGCAAGTGCCAGTTCCAGGCCCGAAACAAAGGCGTCTTCGAGGCGATGGCCCAGGCACCAGTCGCCACAGACACCAAGGCCCGCGGCAGCGTCCCAGAGATGGCTCTGGCCCAGGGGTTGGTGGGTTTGGGCATAGCGCCAGCGGTGTACTTCGGCGTAGGCTGGTTCGGCGCGGATGCCGGTCACTTCGGAAAATGCCTTGAGCAGTTTGGCCTGCACGCGTTCGGCGTCGTCCTCCAAGTGCTCGGCAGACCAGGCGGGGCTGGCCTGCACCGTCCAGCGCTCAATGCTGTTGCGGCCGGGTTTGGACGATTCGCGTGCCAGCCAGGCGATGCGGTGGTGGGTGCTGCGCGCCGCATTCCATTGCGGACCCAGGGTGGTGAGGCCGGGGCGCACGGCCTGCGGAAACGCGGCCATCAGCGTCCAGCAGGGGGCCTGCACTACCGGTGCCATGGCCCGGGACAGCGCGCTGCCCACGCCGCTGGCGTCCAGCAGGGCGCGGGCCGGGGTGGCGGGCTGGGCGATCAGGACGGCATCAAACCCGGCCACGACATGCTGGGCTCCATCGGCTTCCTGGGTGCAGACCTGCCAGCTGCCGGGCGCCATGCGGTCGGGCTCGATGCGGACCACACGGGTGTGGGTCTGCAGGCAGCCTGCCTGCTGCAGTGGTAGCGCCCAGGCCGCCACCAGACTGCCCATGCCGGGCTTGGCAACCCAGTGGGCGTCTTTGGGCAGCGGGCTGGCGGCGACCACGCGGCCTGCCGCATCGAGCACGCGCACGGTGTTGGCGCTCCAGGGGCGGCACAGGCCGGGCACCGTGTCCAGGGCCTGGGTGAAGCGGGCATCGCGCACCGTAAAGTATTGCGCTCCGGCGTCGAAACTGCCGAAGGGTGTCTCAAAGGTGCTGGTGCGGCCTCCGGCGCGGTCGCTCTTTTCGAAAACAGTGACCTGGTGCCCCGCCTGCAGGAGGGTGCGGGCGCATGCCACACCGGCCATGCCGGCGCCGATGACGGCGATGCGGCGGGGTGCGGGTGCGGTGCGCGGTGCGCGGGGACGGGCAGCGGCGCGGGAGGGCTTGGGACGGGGCATGTGCAGGCCTTTCAGGCAGGTGTCGGAAGAAGATTCGGGGAACGCACCCACTCTACACGTCCGGCGCAGGCTTGCGCATCAAAAATGGTGGTGGTTTTCCAGCAGCGCACGCTGTGTTGCCGGGCTTTGCAGCTGGTTCAGCCACCATTGCAGCGCCCGGCCGGGCGCGGTAAAGCCCGGGCCGCCCCAGGCATAGTGCATGCGCACGCTGCGCTCGGGCCGTGCGACCTTGCGGACCACCAGTCGGCCGGCCTCGACATAGGGCCGCACCATGGGCTCGGGCAGAAATCCGCCGCCCAGGCCGCGCAGTTGCACTTGGATCTTGGCCTGCATGCTGTCCACGGTCAGCACGTCCTGCCCGCCGAGCAGGCCCATGGTCATGCCGCCGCGCTGGGCGGAATCGGCGACCGCCACGGCACGGTGCGCACGCAGGGTTGCATCGGTAATGGGTTCGGGCACGGCGGCCAGCGGATGGTGCGGTGCGACCACGTAGACAAACAACAGGTCGCCCAGCGCAGCCTGCTGCAGGCCTGCCACGTTGCTGCCGCCCACCGAGACGCCAATGGCCAGGTCTGCGCGGCCCGAGGTCAGCGCTTCCAGCGTCCCCGTCATGATGCCTTCGCGCAGCTTGAGGCGGGTGGGAGGCGACTGGGCATAGAAGGCGTCCACCAGTTCCAGCAGGGTGTGGGGTGACATTACGCCATCGACCGAAAGCGTCAACTGCGGCTCCCAGCCCGTGGCGACGCGGCGCACGCGGTGGGCGACGGCCTCCACGTCGCGCAGCAGCCGTGCGCCTTCGCGCAACAGCTCGGAGCCTGCTTCGGTGGGCTGCGCCTGGCGTGCGCTGCGGTCGAACAGCAGCACGTCCAGCGCGTCTTCAATCTGGCGTACACGGTAGGTGAGGGCGCTGGGAACCAGTCCCAGCTGCCGTGCCGCTGCGGCAAAGCTGCCGGCCTCGGCGATCGCCTGCAGCATGGACAGGTTCTCGGGGGTCAGCACGTCGTGGGTGGAGCGCATGGGGGTTCAAATGATTTGAATTGTCCCATCAAACCCGCAGGCCCGCAGGGGTGGTTGTCGCTCCTACAGTGGAGGTGCGATCCCGCCAGCCAAAAAGGAGCCACGCCATGATGACCATCCGCAAATCACAAGACCGGGGCTATGCCGACCATGGCTGGCTCCAGTCGTACCACAGCTTCTCGTTTGCGGGCTACCACGATCCCCGCCACATGGGGTTTGGCAACCTGCGCGTCATCAACGAGGATCGTATCGCGCCGGGCGGCGGCTTTGGCACGCACGGCCACCGCGACATGGAGATCATCAGCTATGTGCTGTCGGGTTCGCTGGCCCACAAGGACAGCATGGGCAACGTAGTGGCCATTGCTCCGGGCGAGGTGCAGCGCATGAGCGCGGGCACCGGTGTGACCCACAGCGAGTTCAACCACGCGCAAGGCCAGACCACGCATTTCCTGCAGATATGGATTCTTCCCGACCAGCACGGGATTGCGCCCGGCTATGAGCAAAAAGCCTTTCCCGCAGAGCAAAGGCAGGGGCGCTTGCGCCTGGTGGCTTCGTCCGATGGGGCGCATGGTTCTGTGCGCATCCACGCCGATGCAGCGCTCCATGCCGGGTATCTTGACGCGGGGGAGGCATGCGAAATGGCGCTGGATCCGCAGCGCAAGTGCTATGTGCATCTGGTGCGCGGTGCCCTGCAGGTCAACGGCCAAGCACTGGCTGCAGGTGATGCCGCCATGCTGGAGCAGGAGAGTGTGCTGCGCCTGGACCAGGGCGACGGCGCCGAGGTGCTGGTGTTTGACCTGCGGCCCTGAAGGGCCTCAGGCAGCGCGGGTCAGCAGGGTTTCTTCGATCTTGCCGGCCAGCTGGGAAATCGCGAGTGCCGCCGGGCAGCCGGGTACTTGCAGCAGCAGCAGCTGGCGGCGCATGACCGCTTCGCGCACGGCATTGTCGGCCGGGATGTCGCCCATGTGGATCAGGCGCAGCGGGCGGCCCGAATGGGTGGTGACAAAGCGTTCGAGTACCTGCTGCAACTGGCCTGTGATGGCCCGCCCATCCCCCGGCCGGGCCGCCTGGTTGACCACCAGTCGGATATGTTGGCGCTGCTGCTGCATGGCCAGCACCTTGATGGCCGCATAGGCGTCGGTGAGCGAGGTGGGCTCGGGAGTGGCCACGATCAGGACCTCGGAGGCCAGCGAGACCGAGAACAGCACCACATCGGAGATGCCCGCGCCGGTGTCGAGCAGGATTACGTCGAAACGGGGAGCCAGCGTCTGGATCACGCTGAGGAACTGGTTGCGCACTTCGGGCGTCAGGCGCGAATACTCGACCATGCCCGAACCTGCCAGCACCACGGAAAAACCGCCAGGCGCTGCGATGACGGCCTCGTCCAGGCTGGATTTGCCGGTGAACACATCGTGCAGTGTGATCTTGGGATGCAGGTTGAGCACCACGTCCAGGTTGGCCAGACCCAGGTCGGCATCGAGGACCAGCACGCGCAGCCCGCGGCGGGTGAGTGCCGCAGCCAGATTGGCCGAGACAAAGGTCTTGCCCACGCCTCCTTTGCCACTGGTGATGGCAATGATGCGCGCACCCTGCATCGGTGTGCCCGGTGTTTCGGGGGGTGTTGCGGTGGCGGTGGGGGACGGCGCGTCGCTCATCTCTTTGCTTTCAGTGGGCGCTGTCATTGAAGTTCATGGAGCTCAGATCGCCCCATCCGGAGGGAGTGTAGAGGGGGCCGAAAAGCATGCCCTTTTCTTCTGCGGAGACGGTGCTGTCGGGCTGTTCTTCGATGCACACGCGGTTGCGTCCTTCGGCTTTGGCCCGGTAGAGCAGGTGATCGGCCCGATCTGTCCAGAGCGGTGTGGTCGATCGGATCCATTGCAGGGCATAGGCGCCGCCCACGCTGATGGTGATGTTGAGTTCGGTGTGGGTATCGATCCGTACGGGCGTTGCGGCAACGGAGCGGCGAATGCGTTCGGCCACCGCTTTGCCAAAAGCCGCCTGGCAGGCGGGCAGAACCACGGCGAACTCTTCGCCGCCATACCGGGCCAGGGTGTCCATGGGCCGCACGCATTGGGCCAGCGTGTTTGCAACGGCCTGCAGCACCTTGTCACCGGCCGGGTGGCCGTAGGTGTCATTGACCCGCTTGAAATGGTCGATATCGAGCATCAGCAGCAGGGCGGCTTCGCCGGACCGGGTCACCCGGTCGATTTCCCGCTCCAATACGGCCTGGAACTGCCGCCGGTTGGCCAGGCCGGTCAGGGGGTCGCGCAGCGAAAGATCGCACAATCCGTCGATCAGCCGCTGCAGGTACTGCGCCGGTGTGGTGCCTGTCGGTGGGAGTTCTCCACGGCCGAGCAGGGTGACGGCGGTATCCAGGCGCAGGTCGCGCAGGTCAACAGAGAGGGGGGGTGCGGTTGTGGGCACGGAGGGCGCAAGGGTCAATTCAGCCCGAGTGTACCTGCGCGGCAGGCGCCTGCATCTGGCGCAGGGCTTGCAGGGCGTCGCTATCGGTGCGGTACATGCGCAGCTTGGGCCCCGGGGTCAGAACGCCTGCGCGTTCCAGCACCTGCTCGATGGGGAGTTTCAGCCCGCTGATGTGCAGCGTGCAGCCCTGGCGCAGCACCAGGGCCAGCAGGCGTGCGAAGGTCTCCACGCCGGTCACGTCCACGCGGTTGATGGGCTGGGCAAAAAGGCAGACATGGGCCAGCCCCGGTCGCGCCGCCATGCGGTCGGCCACCGAGCGCTCGAGTGCGCTGGCCGAGGCGAAGTCTAGTTCCGCGTCCATGCGCAGCGCCAGCAGGTCGGGTGCGAGCGGCGGCAACTGCCACAACTGCCGGTCGCGCAGGCTGCCGTCGGGGTGCAGTCCGACTTCAATGATGCGTGGGTGCAGTCGCTGGTAGAGGTAGTGGCTGAGGTTCATCAGCAGGCCTACCAGAACGCCCCAGTACAGATAGGGCGCAGTGGCCAGGGTGATGGCGAAGGTCGTTACGCTGATGGACGCCTCGACCCGCGAGATGCGCCAGAGCCTGCGCAGGGTGCTGGGCTGGATCAGGCCCGTGATGGCCATGACCACCACGGCCGCCAGCACCGACTGCGGTACATGGTGCAGTGCAGGTGTCAGCCACAGCAGCGCCACCAGTACCAGTGCGCACGAGAACACCGAAGCCCAGCCGGTGCGGGCACCAGCATATAGATTGACTGCCGAGCGCGAGAACGAGGCGCTGGTGGCAAAGGACCCACACAGGCCGGAGCTGATCTTGGCCAGGCCGTGGGCCATCAGGTCCTGGTTTTCATTCCAGCGCGTGCCGCTGCTCTGGTGGTCTACCTTGGCGCTGGAGGCCGTCTCCAGAAAGCTGACCAGCGTGATCACCAGCACCGGCATGACGAGCGCGCCCAGTGTGGACCAGGGCAGGGCGCCTGGCCAGTAGGGGTGCGGCAGGCCGGAGGGCAGCAGCCCGACCACGGCGCCTCCACTGTCGGCGTAGCCCATGGCTTTGCTCAGGAGTGCGGCGGCGCCCATGACCACGATCACGGCCGGAAACCTGGGCCACTGCTTGCGGGCCAGCCACAGAGCGGCCACGCTGCCCAGGCCCATGGCCGCGCCCGCCAGATCGAAATGCTGCAGGCCGGGTGTGCTGACCAAATCAGCCAGGGGCGCGCGCAATCCCACCAGCCCGGGCAATTGCGAGGCCAGGATCAGCAGGGCGGCGGCCTGTGTGAAGCCACTGAGCACCGGCGAGGTGACCAGATTGAGCAACCAGCCAAAGCGCACCAGGCCCAGCACCAGCTGCAGGGCGCCCGACAGCAAGGCCATCCATACAGCCAGCGACACCCACTGTGCGCTGCCCGGCGCAGCCAGTCCGCTGAGCGAAGTGCCGATGAGCAGGCTTGTCAGCGCTGTGGGGCCCACGCCCAGACGGGTCGACGAACCCCAGAGCACCGCCACCAGCCCTGGCAGCAGCGAGGCGTAGATGCCGGTGACCAGCGGCATCCCGGCCAGGGCTGCATAGGCCACCCCTTGGGGCACGAGCATCAATCCCACGGTCAGACCGGCCCAGAACTCCCCCTGGAGCAGCGCACGGCCGGGCCGAGGCCAGGCCAGAAAAGGAAACCAGCGATGCAAGGCGGCGGGCAGCATGCAGCCATTGTCGTTCGGATATTGGGCAATTGTCCTACGCCGCGATCCGTCCTGTCCGACCCGCCGTGCCGGGCCCCGGGCTCTACAGTTCCATCCATCTCATTTTTGCGAGGAGCATCCGTATGCATATCGAACAATTCCCCTACCGCACCGCCCAACGTATCGCCTCCATGGTGGCTGTTTCGGCGCTGGCCTTTGGTCTGGCCGCTTGCGACAAACCCCAGAACCCCACCATCGGTCAACAGATCGACAACGCGGTTGAAAAGACCGAGCAGGCAGCGCAGGATGCCAAGGCGAAAGCGGAACAAGTCGCCCAGGATGCCAAGGTCCAGGGCGAGCAAGCCATGCAGTCGGCTGAAAAAGGCATGGAAAAAGCGGGGGACAAGCTGCAGGCGGCAGCGCAAGAAACCAGCACCATGGCACGCGATGCGGCCAGTTCTGCCGTCGCCTTGGCGAGTGACGCAGGCATTACGGCACAGGTCAAGGCGGGCCTGGCCAAGGATTCCGACCTGAGTGCGCTGAAGATCGATGTCGATACCCGTAGCGGGGTGGTCACCCTCAACGGGACCGCTCCCTCGGATGCAGCCCGTGAACGCGCCGCCGCCATTGCCCGCGATGTGAAGGGTGTGAGTGCGGTCATCAACCACCTGACGGTGTAATGGAGTGTGGGTGGCGGCGCGCTACCATGGCAACATGAAAGACACTGCGCCTGACCTGTCCACCCGCATCGTTCACCATCCCTATCAGCCGCCTGCGGGCTTCGACGCGCCGCAACCGGGCGTCTTCAAGGCTTCCACCGTTATTTTTCCCAGCGTCGCCGCGCTGCGTTCGCAGGAGTGGAAAGACAAGAGCGGCTACACCTACGGGCTGCACGGCACGCCCACTACCTTCACTTTGGAGGAGCGCTTGTGCGCGCTGGAAGGCGGCCTGCACTGCGTGCTGGTGCCCAGCGGGCTGGCGGCCATCGGCAACGTGGCGCTCGCCCTGCTGAAAGCGGGCGACGAGGTACTGGTGCCCGACAACGCCTATGGACCCAACAAGGCCATGGGGGCTGCCATGCTGGCCCAGTTTGGGGTGCGGCAGGTGCTCTACAACGCCTTGAACCCCGCCGATCTGGCGGCCAGGATCACACCAGCGGCCCGTCTGGTCTGGCTGGAGGCGCCGGGCTCGGTGACGCTGGAGTTTCCCGATCTGTGCGAACAGGTGCGCATCTGCCGCGCGCACGGTGTGCCCACGGCGCTGGACAACACCTGGGGGGCCGGTCTGGCGTTTTCGCCGTTCGACCTGATGGGCGACGGCAGCGGCAGTCTGGCGGTGGACGTGTCGGTGCATGCCCTGACCAAATACCCCAGCGGCGGCGGAGATGTGCTGATGGGCAGCGTCATCACGCGTAACCCGGCGATACACCACCAGATCCAGCGCGCCCACATGCACCTGGGATTGGGTGTGGGGGCGAACGATGCCGAGGCCATCCTGCGCGCCTTGCCCAGCATTGGCCTGCGCTACCGCGCCCACGATCGGGCCGCGCGCACCCTCGCCATGTGGATGCAGCAGCAGGCCCCTGTGGCCCAGGTGCTGCACCCCGCCTTGGCCGATTCGCCCGGCCATGCCCATTGGCAGGCGCTGTGCGGCGCGGCCCGGGACGGTGAGGGCTTGGCGGCCGGTCTGTTCAGCGTGGTAATCGATGCGCGGTATTCGCAGGCCCAGGTCGATGCCTTTTGTGACGGTTTGCAGTATTTCAAGCTGGGATACAGCTGGGGCGGCCCAATGAGCCTGGTGGTTCCCTACGAACTGGGCAGCATGCGCAGCCAGCCGTCGCCGCACCTGCGGTCGGGAACCGTGGTCCGTTTTTCCATTGGACTCGAAGCGGTCCAAGACCTGCAGGCGGATCTGCGGCAATCCATGCTGCGGGCGTTTGGTCCCGGTTGAAATGCTCCGATCAGCAGACTGAAAGAGTAGGGTATCGGTTGAGATAGATCAAGAAGCAGTGTCGAACGCATACATTGGGCTCATAACCCCTGGATGCCATGACGACCCACACTGCTCCTGATCGCGATACCCAACCCATTGTTTTGCAAGCGCTGCGTTGGGCCGATCCGTGGCGCTGGTTGCAGCGGGGATGGCGGGACACGCGTTCTGCGCCGGGCATCGCCGTGTTTTATGGCGCGTGCTTCTGGGGCATGGCGTTTCTGCTGGGCTGGGTATTTCGGGCGCGGCCTGAGTATGTGATGTCGATGGCCAGCGGCTGTCTGCTGCTGGGGCCTTTTCTTGCGATGGGCTTGTACGACACCAGCCGCAGGCGTGAAGCGGGCCTGGGACCTGAACTGGGCCAGTCCATCACCTGCTGGGACAAGCACCTGGGCAGCATGGGCATGCTGGTGCTGGTGCTCATTGTGCTGGAGCTGCTCTGGGGCCGGGCATCGCTGGTGGTTTTTGCCGTTTTCTTCAACACCGGCATGCCGTCCACCACGGGTGTGGTGCAAGCGATTTTCAATTTGCAGAACTGGAGCTTTGTGGCGGTCTATACCGTGGTGGGCGGTGTGTTTGCCGCCATCGTCTTTTCCGTCAGTGTGGTGTCCATTCCCATGATCCTGGACCGCGATACCGATGCGCTTACGGCAGGCATTACCAGCATGCGGGTGGTGGTGGAAAACACGGGTGTCATGCTGCTCTGGGGGGCGTTGATCACACTGCTGGTGGTGGGGTCCCTGGCGTTTTGGGGCGTGGGACTGCTGCTGGTGGGGCCGTTGCTGGGGCATGCCAGCTGGCATGCGTACCGGGCGGCCGTCGCGGCGCCTGAACCTGTGGGGATATGAGGCGCCTTTCCAGGTCAAGCTGTTACAGTGGGCCTCCACTTCAGAGAAAGCACATACCTTGGCAACCCCCAACTACGGATACGAAAAACGCCAGCGCGAGTTGGCAAAAAAGAAGAAAAAAGAAGAAAAATTGCGTGCCAAGGCATCGGGTCCCCGCTATGGAACCGACGATGCTCCCTCCGATGGCGTGGCCGAAACCCCCCCTGGCCAACCCGCCACCCCCGGCAGCGAGGGCACATCGTCGTCCTGAAGGCCGACAGCAGGGACTATTGCGCCGGGGTTCAGCGCAGGAGCTTGCGCAGGGCGGGCCAAACGTTTTCCAGCATGCGCGGGTGCGCCTGCGCATTGGGATGAATGCGGTCCGGCTGGAACAGCGATGCGGCGTCCGGCCCGTTGGCCACGCCTTCCAGCAAGAAGGGCACCAATGCCGTCTGGTGCTGGCGCGCCACCTCTCCAAAAGCCGCAGCAAAGCGGCGCGCATAGTCGCTGCCATAGTTGGGCGGCACCTGCATCCCCACCAGCAGTACCTTGGCGCCGATTTTTTGCGCAGATTGCGCCATGCTGGAGAGATTGTCCTGCGTGTTCTTCAGGGGCAGGCCGCGCAAGGCGTCATTGCCCCCCAATTCGATCACCACCACGGCGGGCTTGTGTTTGTTCAGCAGTGCGGGCAGGCGCGCCCGGCCACCCGACGTGGTGTCGCCGCTGATGCTCGCGTTGACCACGGTGGCAGGGATCTTTTCCTTTGCAAGGCGCTCCTCCAGCAAGGCTACCCAGCCGGTGCCACGGGCCAGGCCGTACTCGGCGCTCAGGGAATCACCCAGCACCAGGATGGTGGGCGCGCTGCCCTGGGCAGAGGCCTGCGCCGCGCCCAGGCAAAGCCCCGCCAGTGCACTGGCCGCCAGGCTCAGGATAAAGTGGCGCCGAAGCCGATTTGTTCTCACGTCCGAACACCTTTCATCATTCATGTCTGATTCTTCCCCGCCCTTAGCGCCCCCGGTCATTGCCGTCGAGCATGTGTTCAAGTCGGTCAGCGACTCCACGGGCACACTCGACATTCTGCGCGACATCGATTTCCAGCTGGCGCGCAGGGAGACCGTGGCCATCGTCGGGGCCTCGGGTTCGGGCAAGAGCACGCTGCTGTCCATCATTGCCGGGCTGGACACGCCCACGCGCGGAACCGTGCGCCTGGATGGGCAGGATCTGTTCGCCCTGGGCGAGGACGACCGCGCGGCCTTGCGGGCGCAAAAGATCGGTTTCGTGTTCCAGAGCTTCCAGCTCATGGGCAACCTGACGGCGCTGGAGAACGTGATGCTCCCGCTGGAACTGGCGGGCCAGCGCGACGCACGCAAGCGCGCGGGCGAGATGCTGGAGCATGTGGGCCTGGGCCAGCGCCTGGGGCGCTATCCCAAGGTGCTCTCGGGTGGCGAGCAGCAGCGCGTGGCGCTGGCGCGGGCCTTCGTGGTGCAGCCCGCTGTGCTGCTGGCCGACGAGCCGACCGGCAGCCTTGATTTCGCTACGGGGGAGACCATCATGCAGCTTATGTTCGACCTCAACCGCGAACAGGGCACCACGCTGGTGCTGGTGACGCACGACCGGGGCATTGCCCAGCGCTGCGAGCGCTGCATCACCATCGAGGCCGGACGTGTCGCAAGTTTTTAAGTGATTTTGGCCTCTGAGGCAATATATACGGGCGCTAGCAGCTATTGAACCAATAGCATTCAGGGGCAGCGGATAATCGCTCCATGTCCAGCCCCAAAGTCCTCTTCGGCTTCCATGCCGTGGGCGTGCGCCTCAAAACCGCGCCGCAATCCATCATCGAAATCTATTACGAGGCCACGCGCCGCGACGCACGCATGCGCCAGTTTCTGGACCGTGCCAGGGAGGCGGGCGCCCGCCTGATCGAGGCCGACAGCCTGCGCATTGCCAAGCTGGCGGGCAGCCACGGCCACCAGGGCGTGGCTGCGCGGGTGCAGCCCCTGGCGCAGGCCAGTTCGCTCGACGGACTGCTCGAAGACCTGGAGGCTGCTGGTGTACAGCAGCCGCTGCTGCTGGTGCTCGACGGTGTGACCGATCCGCACAACCTGGGCGCCTGCCTGCGTGTCGCCGACGGCGCAGGCGCGCATGCCGTGATTGCGCCCAAGGACCATGCGGTGGGCATCAATGCCACCGTGGCCAAGGTGGCCAGTGGCGCCGCCGAGACCATGCCGTATTTCATGGTGACCAACCTGGCGCGCACGTTGAACGAGCTCAAGGAGCGCAACATCTGGGTCATCGGCACCAGCGACGACGCACCGCAGACCCTGTACCAGGCCGATCTCAAGGGCCCGGTCGCGCTGGTCCTGGGCGCCGAGGGCGACGGTATGCGCCAGCTCACCCGCAAGACCTGTGACGCGCTCGTCAGCATTCCCATGAAGGGCGCCGTCGAGAGCCTGAATGTGTCGGTCGCCAGCGGGATCTGTCTCTACGAAGCCCTGCGCCAGCGTGCCGTCTGAGCTTGCGGAACTCACCGCCGCCATCGCCTGGGTGCGCCAGGCCCGGCACATCGCCGTGCTTACTGGCGCCGGGGTGAGCGCCGAATCGGGCGTACCGACCTTCCGCGACGCCCAGACCGGCTACTGGGCGCAGTTCCGTGCCGAAGACATGGCTACCCCCGAGGGTTTCCGTGCCCATCCGCAGCAGGTGTGGGACTGGTACCAGTTTCGCCGCAGCCTGGTCGCGCAGGTGCAGCCCAACGCCGCGCACCGGGCATTGGCGGCCTTTGCCCAGCAGCATCCGGAACGTATCACCCTGGTCACGCAGAACGTGGATGGACTGCACCAGCGCGCGGGCAGCCCGCAGGTGCTGTGCCTGCATGGCGACTTGCTGCGCAACCGCTGGCTCGACCGGCCATGCCCCCATTGCGACCTGGAGAACACAGTGGATGCGCACCCGCCGTATTGCGATGCCTGCGGCAATCGGGTTCGGCCCGATGTGGTGTGGTTTGGCGAACCCTTGCCCCTGGCCGTGCTGGACGCGGCGCAGGCCGCCGCCCGCGCGTGCGACCTGATGCTGGTCGTGGGCACGGCTGGGGCGGTGTACCCGGCCGCAGGGCTGGCACACAGCGCACGTGCGGCAGGCGCCCGGGTGGTCGTCGTGAACACTGCGGCCAGTGCGCTGGACGATGTGGCGCATGCCGTGCTGCGTGGCACTGCGGCTGCGGTCGTGCCTGCCTTGCTCGGTGTGTGATTTACGCACAGTCTGTCCCGCAGCGGACAGGCATGGGCTTGCCCCGCCCTTAGCCTGCACCCCCCGTTGCATCTTTCAGGGTCTGATCTCCATGAGCCGTCGCCACTTTCTCCTGCGTACCTCCCAAGCCGTTGCCGCCGCCAGCCTGCCCGCGTGGGCCCTGCCGGTGCGGGCTGCCGACGAGCCCTTGTCGACCCGGCACCTGACCCTGGGCTGCTCGATTGCACTGACAGGCCCGCTCGGCCAGGCCGGTATCGAGCAGGTGGCGGGCATGAAGGCCGCGTTTGCCGAACTGAACCAGGCCGGGGGGATTTTTGGGCGCGAGATCCAGATGGAAGTGAAGGACGACGGCTATGTGGCTGCGCGCACCCTGCAGAACGTGACGGCGATGCTGGAGGCGCAGTCGGTGTTTGCACTGATCTCGCCGCTGGGTACCGCCAACACGGCAGCCATCCTGCCGCTGATTGAAGGCAAAGGTATTCCTACCGTGGGGCCCGTCACCGGGGCCCCCTCGCTGCGCACGGCAGAGCAGCGGCATGTGTTCTTCGTGCGCCCCAGCTACCGCGACGAAACCCAGCGCCTGGTCCAGCAGGTGGTAGACATGGGCCTCAAGCGCATTGCCGTGGTGTACCTGGACAACCCTTTCGGCAAAGAGGTGCTCAAGGACATGTCCAAGGCACTGCAGGCTGCCCAGGTTGACCAGGCCGGTGAGTTTGCCCTGGCCGTCGATGGCAAGAATGCGGTGGAGCTGGCCGACCAGGTGGCCGCAGGCCGCCCCAGCGCCGTCTTGCTGGCCACCACGGGAACCGCCAATACGGCCTTCATGCTGGCGTTCCGCGCGCGGGCGGCCGGGGTGCCCATGGCGGGCCTGTCGGTCACGGTGATTTCATCCGAGCTGGCCAAGCTGGGGGCCGCCACGCGCGGCATGGCGCTGGTTCAGGTGTTTCCCGACGCCCATTCGCAGAAATCGGTGCTGGTGCGCAAGTTTCAAAGCACCATGAAGAACACCGGGGCGGCACCTGACTACCTGCGCAGCGCCAGCGCGCTGGAGGGTTGGATCAATGCCCAGGTCATGATCGAAGGCCTGAAGAATGCGGGCAAGGACCTGACCCGCGAACGTCTGCGCACCGGGCTGGCCAATGTGCGCGGTCTGTCTTTTGGCGATTTCAGCGTCGGCTTTGGCAGCAAGGCGCCCTATGTGGGCACCGACTCCATCTACCTTGCCATCTACGCGGAAAACGGCCGTCGTCTGAGCTGATTTTGCGCTAGCTCAAACAGATCCTGCAGCACAGGCGTGCTGCGTTGACGCACCCGGGGCTGCTATTGATACTGCCTGCAGATTGTCGGCAGGGGAAGCCCGTTTCCGGGCCGTTTCCTGCCGCACGCCACAGGAGAGCCCATGGAGTCCACCGCCGGTACCGTGTCTGCACAGAGCGAAAAGGTCGAAAGCCTGGAGCGTGAGAACCGGGCCTTGAAGGCCGCGCTGGAGGAGCGCGACGCAGCGCTCAAAGAGGCACGCGCCACCCTGGAGCGCAGCGCCACCTACAACAAACGGGTGTACCAGGATGCGCCG
>JAMLIQ010000048.1 GCA_023954095.1 Burkholderiaceae bacterium
TCGATCTGCGCCATGGCGCGCTCGGATTCGGTGCAGGAAACCACGGCCTCGATGGCCAGGTTGCGGCTCCAGAGGTTGGGGCCGCGCAGGGCCCTGATGCGGGTGACATCCATGGGGTCGGTCTTTCAGAATTCTGCCGAAGCGGTGTTCAGGTGCGGAGGGTTTCCTGGGCGTGCAGCTCAGGCTCGAAGGTCTTGATGCCCGCACCGATCAGATCGGGGGCAATGTCCAGCGCCCAGGCCGTGGCCACGGCGGCCAGCAGGGCGTCGGTGTCCGGCACGGCAGCATTGCGGCCAAAGGTCAGGTCGTCGAGGGCGCCCAGTGCGTGTTCCGCGTTCCCCGTGGCGAGCACCACGCGGCCGTTCTTGAGGAACACGGCACGGCCGTTGTCCCTGGCTCGGTGCTCTGCAATGGCGGCAAGGCCTGCGTCCTGGGCATACAGCACCACGCTGCCGTCGCACAGTGGGGCCAGCTCGACCACCTGGGCAATGGCGGCATGCAGAACGGCGGCGCCGCTGGGCAGCACGACATCCACCTGGGTGCGCAGCACCCGGGTCATCTGTTCCTGCGTGTGCACATCGAAGGCAGCGAGCGCTTCCATGCCATCCATGTCGGTGACCACGCCGACCTGGCAGCGGTCGTAGGCCAGCCCGTCGCGCAGGATGGTGCGCGCATCGTTCTCGATCACCACCGCCCGCACGGTCTTGTTCATCAGCAGCCGGTGCGCGGCTTCCCAGTGGGCGCTGTCGGCCGCTTCGACACGTCGGCGGTCCAGGAAGAGTCCGTCGCGGCAGGCCACGCCCGTGTGCCTGCCACTCAGGTGCAGCAGCCAGGCGACCAGGCGTGCAATCGTTGCGCTGTCGCGCGTACCGGCCACGCCCACCACGGGGATGCGGCCGGCCTCGCCGTCCTGTTCTTCGGCGGGGAAGAGGTGCTCCACGATGGCCTGGCCCACCGGGCGGGGCGCGCCCACGGCCGGCTTGAGATGCATCAGCAGACCGGGGCCTGCGTTCACTTCCACAATGGCGCCGCCCTGCTCGTGCAGGGGGCGTGCGATGTTCTGCGCCACCATGTCGATGCCTGCGATGTCCAGGCCCACCACGCGGGCAGCCAGGCCGGCGATGTAGGCCACTTCGGGGTGAACCTCGTCGGTGCAGTCCACCGCCACATTGCCGTTGCGCTGCACCACCACCTGGCGCCCCGCTGCGGGCACTGAATGGCCGCCAAGATCCTGGCGCTTGAGTTCCAGCTGCACGGCCACGTTGGTGCCCACATCAATGATTTCCAGCGGATACTCTTCCTCGTAGCCCCGGCGCGGATCGGAGTTGAGCTGGCTGTCGATCAGTTCGGCCACCGTGGAGCGGCCATTGCCGGTGATGCCCACGACTTCGCCCCGGGCGGCCGCCACCACCTTGCCGTCGACCACCAGCAGGCGGTGTTCGTCGCCGGGGATGAAGCGCTCGACCATCACGTCGCTGCCCTCGGGGTAGGCCACGTGGAAAGCGGCCTCGATGTCTTCCTTCTTGCGCAGGTCCAGTGTCACGCCCCGTCCGTGGTTGCCGTCCGAGGGCTTGACGACGACCGGCAGGCCAATGTCCTGTGCGGCTTCCCAGGCCTCGTCGGGGCTGTGGACGACCTGGCCTTCCGGAATGGGCACGCCGCAGGCCTTGAGCAGGCTCTTGGTCAGATCCTTGTCGGAGGCGATGCCCTCGGCAATGGCGCTGGTGAATTCGCTCTCGGCCGTCCAGATACGGCGCTGGCTGGCGCCATAGCCCAATTGCACCAGATTGCCGTCGTTCAGGCGGATGTGCGGAATGCCGCGGTCGGTGGCCGCGGTCACGATACAGGCCGTGCTGGGGCCCAGGTAGCGATCGTCCACCTCGGTGCGTACTTTGGCCACGGCGGCCTGCACGTCAAAGGGCTCGTCGTTGATGGCAGCCATGATGAGGCGGTGGCCCTGCGCCAGCGCCATGCGCGCCACCTGCTCGTCACGCGCCCGGAAAACCATGCGGTACACGCCGTGCACCGAGGTGCTGCGTGTCTGGCCAAAACCCGTGGGCATGCCCGCCAGGTTGAGCAGTTCGATGACGATGTGTTCGAGCACATGGCCGCACCAGGTGCCTTCCTGCAGGCGTTGCAGGAACCCGCCCCGCTCGCCCACGCCGCAGTGGTGCTCGATGAGGGCGGGCAGCCAGGCCGTCAGGCGTTCGTTGAGCCCGGGAATCTGGTGCGAAGGGTGGTTTTCAAGATCGCCGAGGTCCAGCCAGACTTCGAGCACGGGACGGTAGGTCCAGATGTTGGGGCCGCGCAGGTAGTTGATGCGCAGGAGTTGGATGTCGTTGAATTTCGCCATGGAGTGCTGCGGTAGAGGGGTCCTGCCGGGTGCGTGCGTGGAAAAAAAGGGGGGCGGAGAAACGGGAGGATTGTGCGCCAGTCGGTACCTGGTGTCAGCGAATACGGGGGAGCAGACGTTATCTCCATTCCAGGCCAGGCGCGCACCGTGTGCCCGGCGGGGCCCCATCAGGGAGAATCCGCGTCAGTGCGCCGTTCGGCGCACTGTATCGGCAGGGGCGGAGTAGATACCAACCAAAATGCAACATCACCATCCTGAGGACGCCTTCGGTGTCTTGAATAGCCCTTTCGGGGCTGGTTTGCGGGCCGCGCTCGCTTCCGACGAAAACGTACGGGCGGCCTTGCCGGTTGACCTGGATGCCGATCTGCGCTTTGGTGCGGGCTGGCTGGTTGTCACGCAGCGGCGCCTGCTGGCCTGTGACCCCGGCGTTGGCGCCTGGCGTGCGTGGGCGCTGGCGCCGGGCCAGTCGCTACGCCTGTTCGACCACGGCGGTGTGGGGACGGTCGAGCTGCACGATGTCCATCAGCGCCTGGCGTTCTGGCGGTTCACCCTGGGTGCGCAGGCGCAGGCCTTGCAGTTGGTGCAGCGGTTTGAACAACTGACGGCGCGGTGGACCGGCCCGCAGGGTTCCCTGGCCGAGGACGCCGAAGAAGCCCGCTGCGCCGTGTGCCAGGAGGTGCTGCCCCCCGATACCGAAGAATGCCCGGCCTGCGCCCGCGCGCAGGCGCCCCAGCCCTCCACCTGGGTTCTGCTGCGGCTGTGGCGTTTTGCGCGCCCCTACCGCAAGCAGCTGGCTGCCGGGTTCGGGCTGACGCTGGCCTCGACGGCGGCCACGCTGGTCCCGCCTTACCTGACCATCCCCCTGATGGACGACATCCTGATTCCCTTCCAGAACGGACAGAAGATCGATCCGGCCCTGGTGCTGTTGTATCTGGGGGGCTTGCTCGCCTCGGCGCTGCTGGCCTGGGGCCTGGGCTGGGCGCGCACCTACATCCTGGCGCTGGTTTCCGAGCGCATCGGCGCGGACTTGCGCACCACGACCTACGAGCATTTGCTGCGCCTCTCGCTCGACTACTTCGGTGGAAAACGCACCGGCGACCTGATGGCCCGGATTGGTTCGGAGACCGACCGCATCAATGTCTTTCTATCGCTGCATGCCCTTGATTTCATCACCGACGTGCTGATGATCTGCATGACGGCCGCCATCCTGTTTTCGATCAACCCCTGGCTGGCCCTGGTCACGCTGGTGCCGCTCCCCTTCATCGGCTGGATGATCCATACCGTGCGCGACCGGCTGCGCACCGGGTTCGAGAAGATCGACCGCGTATGGAGCGAGGTGACCAATGTGCTTGCCGACACCATTCCCGGCATCCGTGTGGTCAAGGCGTTCGCCCAGGAAAAACGCGAAGCCCGGCGCTTTCACGACGCCAACCAGCACAACCTGCAAGTCAACGACAAGCTCAACAGGACCTGGTCCCTGTTCACGCCCACGGTCTCCCTGCTGACCGAGATCGGCCTGCTCGTCGTCTGGGGTTTCGGCATCTGGCTGGTGTCGAAAAGCCAGATCACCGTGGGGGTGCTCACGGCCTTCATTGCCTATATCGGGCGTTTCTACGGACGGCTCGATTCCATGAGCCGCATCGTTTCGGTCACGCAAAAGGCGGCCGCTGGCGCCAAGCGCATCTTTGACATCCTCGACCATGTCAGCAATGTGCCCGACCCGGCACAGCCCGTCCAGGCGGACAAGGTGCAGGGGGCCATCGGCATGCGCGGCGTGGGTTTTCGCTATGGCAGCCGGGCCGTCATCAAAAACCTCGATCTCGACATCCGCCCGGGCGAGATGATCGGCCTGGTGGGCCACAGTGGTTCGGGCAAAAGCACCCTGGTCAATCTGATCTGCCGCTTCTATGACGTGAGCGAGGGCTCCATCCAGCTCGACGGCATGGACATCCGGCGCTTTTCGGTGCTGGACTACCGGCGCCACATCGGCCTGGTGCTGCAGGAGCCCTTCCTGTTTTTCGGCACGATTGCCGAAAACATCGCCTATGGCAAGCCCGAGGCCACGCACGCCGAGATCATTGCAGCGGCACGCGCCGCCCATGCGCACGAATTCATCCTGCGCCTGCCGCACGGCTACGACTCGCTGGTGGGCGAGCGCGGCCAGGGCCTGTCGGGCGGCGAGCGTCAGCGCATCAGCATTGCCCGTGCGCTGTTGATTGATCCGCGCATCCTGATCCTGGACGAGGCCACCTCGGCCGTGGACACCGAGACCGAGAAGGAAATCCAGAAGGCGCTGGACAACCTGGTGCAGGGACGCACGACCATCGCCATCGCCCACCGCCTGTCCACGCTGCGCAAGGCCGACCGCCTGGTCGTCATGGACCGGGGCGAGGTGGTGGAAGTGGGGCCGCACGACGCGCTGATGGAAAAGCAGGGCGCCTACTGGCGGCTGTACGAAGCCCAGGCCCGCCGCGCCGAAGAGGACGCGCAGGCAGCAGGCGTCATTATCGACAGCAGTCTGCTGCACCCGGCCCATCCGGCTGGAAACCCATGACCTGACCGTGAGGTTTTTGATGCAGAACATTGCCCCATCCCATTCTTTGCGCATGCACCGCGACGCCCATGGCCGCCTGGCGCTGACCCTGCCCGATGGCACGGTGCACTCGGGCGTGCTGCCCGTGCGTGCATTTCCGCTGGCGGCGCCCGAGGAGGGCCTGTCGCTGATCGGGGCCGATGGGCACGAGCTGCTGTGGCTGGACCGTCTGGACGACCTGCCGGAGCCGGCACGCACGCTGGTCCGGGGGGAACTGGCGGTGCGGGAATTTGTCCCCACGATCAGCAAAATCATCAAGGTTTCCAGCTTTTCCACCCCCAGTACGTGGGACGTGGAGACCGATCGCGGCACGACCACCCTGGTGCTGAAAGCCGAGGAGGATATTCGTCGGCTGCGCGGCCGCACCGCGCTGCTGATTGCCAGCGCCTCGGGCGTGCAATACGCCATTGCCGACAGCACAGCCCTGGACCGGGCTTCGCGCCGCCTGTTGGAGCGGTTTTTATAGGGATAAACCCTGGATTTGCTTTTTTTGGCGGTGAAGGGCGAAAAAAGCCTCAACTTCCCCTTCTTTTTGCCGTAATAGAGGTACGAGAAGGGGATAGAGCCTCCCCGGTTTTTCCACGCACCGAGGCCACTGCCATGCAACTGCCACCTGTAGACCGATCACCGATCTGGCGCCCCCAGGGCGCTGATTTGTACTCCACCGGGGCATCTGGAGCTGTGCCAGTGCGTCCGATCAACGCGGCCAACCCGGTCGAATCCATGGATCGACTGGGCGAGGGTGCGGTGGTGAAGACGCCCGACAAGCCCTCTGCCCCCGATGCGCCGAACCGTGACTGGACGGAAGTCAAGAAGAAGGAAACGGTGGAGGAGCCGCCCGAGCCGCCCAAGGAGCCGATTTACAAGCAGCTGCTGGAATTCCTGCAATCGATGTGGCGCGCCAGCGGTAGCGCCATCGAGCTGGCGCAGGACGTCAACAAAACCACCCTGCAGGAGCGCATGGCCCAGCAGGCCCGCAACGATGAGCCGCTCACGTACTCAGACCCCAAGGTCAAACGCACTGGTGGTTTGTGACGGCATTGCTTCATGCTCTTGTTTTTGTAGCTTAAAGCGTTTGCCTGTAAAGCGTTTGAGGCAAATTTTCATCATATTCAACAGCCTGCGGGGCGTACAGACTGTTGCGCCATGGTTCATTTTTCTTCGCCCGGGGGCTGGGTGTCGGCTTGTGCGGCACGCAGGCGGGCCCGTTCAGCGCGGTAGATGACCGAGAAGGCACGCACCTCTTCGTAAGAAATCAGACCATCGTGGTTGGTATCGGCGCTGTCAAAGGCGGCGGCCAGGCGCGGAAACAGGCGCACTTCGCTGCGGCTGAGTTGCCCATCGCCATTGAAATCGAGCAGTTTGAATTCCCGCTGCGCCTTGATTTCCCCCTTGCTCAAACCCGTTGGCTCCGCGTCGGGTGCGGTGTTCTCGGCGTGCGCGGGCAAAGCCATCCAGAGCGCAAGGGCGCTGCCGAGGAGGGTGCGTACCGCAAGCACGCGGGCATGGCCCTGGTGCGCAGGGCGATCAGCGAAGGCGTCGTGAGTCACCGCAATATGGCTCCACCAGGCGCAGGAAGTTCCCGTCCCGGCTGCGCGGTGTCGGATGGCCGGTTGGCAATGCCGCTGCTGACATGGCCTGCGGGCACGTGCAGCGCGGCCGAGGTCACGTGGCCGGTCTGGTCGTCGAAGAAGAAATCGGGCTCAAACTCGCGCAGGAACTCCCCTTTGGGCATGCCGCCGAGGAACATGGCTTCGTCCACGGTGATGTTCCAGCTCATCAGTGTCTGGATGGCGCGTTCGTGCGCCGGTGCGCCGCGCGCCGTGACCAGGGCGGTGCGGATGCGCATGCTGGGCGCCCCACTGTGCTGCAGGCGGTGCAGGGCCGAGAGGAAGGGCTTGAACGGACCGGGAGGCAGGGGCAGCAGAGCCTTCTCCTGTTCGTGCGCCTGGAAGGCATCAAGCCCGGCAGACTGGAACACCTGCTCGGCCTCGTCGGAGAACAGCACGGCGTCGCCATCGAAGGCGATGCGCACCTCGCGCGGGTGCGCCACGCTGGCCTGCACCGATTGGGTGGCGACCCGCGCCGCCGGGTAGCCCATCGCCAGGGCTTCGCTCACATCGGCACCGTTGGCCGAGAGGAACAGGTGCGCACCCAGGGGGCGCAGGTAGCGAAACGGTGCCGCGCCCTGCGTGAACACCCCGCGCTGCACACTGGCGAGGCCATGCGCACGGGCCGAGCGAAAGACGCGCATGCCGCTGGCCGGGTCGTTGCGCGAGAGCACCACCACTTCCACGCGCTGCTGGCCGGGGTCGTTGAAGGCCAGCAGTTTCTTGACAAGTGAAAATGCCACGCCGGGTGGTGCGGGGGTGTCAAGGCGTTCGAGTTGCAGGCGCATATAGGCCTGGGCATTGCCTTGGTCGAACAGCTGGTTCTCTTCTTCGAAATTGAACAGGGCGCGCGACGAGATCGCCACGACCAGCTTGTCATCCAATGTTACGGTCATCGGATATCTCCGTTGATTGCCTCACTATGCGAGTGCATGATGCGCGGCGGCTCAGGGGGGTGACCTTCATTTCATGAACTGGTTGAGCTGGATGATGGGCAGCAGCACGGCCAGCACGATGAGCATCACGACCACGCCCATGGCAACGATCAGCAGTGGCTCCAGGATGGTGGCCAGCTGCATGGCGCGGCGCTGTACTTCGGTGGAAAGCTGCGTGGCCGCGCGTTGCAGCATCACGGGCAGCTGGCCCGTTTGTTCGCCCAGGCGGGCAAACATGGGCAACAGGCTTGGGAATTTCTTCTTCTGGGCCAGGGCTGACGCCAGCGGGGCGCCCTCGCGCACCTGCACCAGGGCATCGAGTGCGTCGGCGCGCAAGGCGCGGTTGTTCAGGGTTTCGGCTGCCGCCTGCAGCGCCTTGAGGATGGGTACGCCCGCACCCGCCAGCATGGCCAGCGTGCTGGCAAAGCGGGCGGCGTTGTAGCCCCGGGCCAACCGGCCCACCAGCGGCAGATTGAGCCAGGCCGCATCGAATTTTTCGCGGAAAACCGCCATGGACAAAGCCCAGCGCGCGCCGATAGCTCCCAAAACAATAGCTATGAAAGCCCACAGGCCATAGTTGCGTACAAAGCCGCTGATGGCCAGCATGGCCACCGTCAGGAAAGGCAGGGCCCGTTTGCTTCCCGCAAAAACGCTGGCCACCTGCGGCACCACGTAGCTGACCAGGAACAGCACGATGGCAATGGCCACCAGCGTGACGATGGCGGGGTACAGCGCCGCGCCCACCAGCTGGGCCTTGAGCGCCTGGCGCTCTTCCAGGTCGTCGGCCAGGCGTTCGAGCACCAGACCCAGTTTGCCGCTGTGCTCGCCCGCGCCGATCACGGCGCAGTAGATATCGGAAAACTCGCGCGGATGCTGCTGGAGTGCGCGCGCAAAGGTCGATCCGGCGTTCACCTCGGCGCGCAGCACAGCCACCAGATGGCGCTGGCGCTCATTGTCCGCCTCTTCGGACAGCGCGGTCAGTGCGCGCTCCAGGGGCAGGCCCGAGGACACCAGCCCGGCGAGCTGGCGTGTCCAGATGGCCAGCGCCGTGGCGCCAAACACGGGGCGGGTAAACAGGCTGCGGCCCGTGACTCCAGCCCCTGTGCCGGCCTGGTCGCCCACCAATTCGACGGCCAAAGGCACCAATGCCTGCGCACGCAGCTGGCCACGCGCGGCCTTGGCCGTGTCGGCCTCAACCACGCCCTTGCGGGTCAGACCCTGGTCGTCAAGGGCTTCAAAGCTAAAGGCGGGCATGGGTGGTGTGAGAAATCGGCATGGACTGCAATAGTAGCCGCTGCAGGCTGGCCCGACTCCGCCGCACAGTCCACAATGGCCCTTAAGCCCCGGCGCTTGGTTCGGGGCAGCAAGGAGTTTCCATGTTGAAAGACAAAGTTGCATTGATCACCGGTGGCTCCTCGGGTATTGGCCGCGCTGTTGCCCTGGCCTGGGCGCGCGAAGGTGCCAAAGTAGTGGTCTCGGACGTGGATCGCGGCGGTGGTGAGGAAACGGTAGGGCTGGTCCGCACGGCGGGTGGCGAGGCGATTTTCATTGCTGCGGACGTTGGCAAGCCCGAAGAGTGCGAGGCGCTGGTGCGGGGCGCTGTGGAAAAGTTTGGACGCCTGGACATCGCCTGCAACAACGCCGGTATTGGCGGGCCGCAGGCGCCCACCGCCGACTATCCGCTCGACGGTTGGGCGCAGGTGATCGGCATCAACCTCTCGGGTGTGTTCTACGGCATGAAGTACCAGCTGCCGACCATGCTGAAGAACGGCGGTGGCGCCATCATCAACATGGCGTCCATTCTGGGTGCCGTGGGTTTTGCCGGAGCGCCTGCGTACGCAGCAGCCAAGCATGGCGTCGTGGGTTTGACGCAGACGGCGGCGCTGGAGTACAGCGCGCAGGGCGTGCGTATCAATGCCGTGGGGCCAGGCTTTATCCATACGCCCATGATCAGTGCGCTGGAGGACAACAAGGCCGTCAATGACATGCTGGTGGCCGCCCACCCCATTGGCCGACTGGGTCGTGCCGAGGAAGTGGCGGAACTGGTGCTATGGCTCTCCAGCGAAAAAGCCTCGTTCGTGACAGGTGCTTATTACCCGGTGGACGGGGGCTACATCGCACGCTGAAATTTTAGATAAAAAGGCCTGTAGCGCTTATCTGGTAAGCGCTATTAGCTATATTTATTATAGCGTTTGAGTTTCTTTGGCCTGCAGTTGTGCGTGGGCGGCTGCCGCAATGTCGAGCGAGCGCAAGCGCAGTGCGGGATCGTAGATATCGCACACCAGCATCAACTCGTCGGCCTGCGTGGTCTGCAGCAGTGCCGCGAAACCCTGGCGCACCGTGTCGGGCCCGCCGATCACCGCCGCTGCCAGGAAGTCATCGATGGCGGTGCGTTCCTGCGGCGACAGCTGCGCCGCCAGGCCGTGGACGGGGGCTGCCAGTTTGCGCCGCTCTCCCTTGAGGATGCCCAGCACGCGCTCGAAGGTGCTGCTGGCGAGAAACTGCGCTTCGTCGTCGGTGGGTGCGGCAATCAGCGGAACACCGATCACCACATAAGGTTTGGGCCATTCGACGGAGGGCTTGAACAACCGTCGGTAGAGTTCAATGGCCTGCAGCAGCAGGCGCGGTGCAAAGTGCGAAGCAAAGGCATAGGGCAGGCCGCGTTCGGCCGCCAGTTGGGCCGAGAACAGGCTGGAGCCCAGCAGCCAGACCGGCACGTTCGTACCGGCCCCGGGAGTGGCCACCAGACGCTGGCCGGGCTGCTCGGGGCCCAGCAGGCGCTGCAATTCGGCCACGTCGCGCGGAAAATCTTCGACCGCCTCGGGCCGGTCACGGCGCAGGGCGCGCATGGTCAGCGGGTCGGTGCCGGGTGCACGGCCCAGGCCCAGGTCGATGCGGCCGGGGTACAGCTCGGCCAGCGTACCGAAGGCCTCGGCCACCACCAGTGGCGCATGGTTGGGCAGCATCACGCCGCCCGAGCCGATGCGCATGCGCTGTGTTCCTGCCGCAATGTGACCGACCAGCACTGCAGTGGCCGAGCTGGCGATGCCGGGCATGTTGTGGTGCTCGGCCAGCCAGTAGCGCTCAAATCCCAGGGATTCAGCGTGCTGCGCCGTGCGCAGGGCGATGGCCAGGGCCTGGGCCACGGTGCCGCCTTCGCGAACGGCCACCAAGTCCAGCATGGACAGTGCGGGGCGGTGGGAGGATCTCATGGAGCGATTGTTGCGCAGAATGGCCTGGCAGTTGTTTGACCGATACGGAAGAGCGATTCCCCACAAAAAAAGACGTAAGCGCGGGCCCCTGTTCAAAACACCTCGCCCCGGACAAAATGTATCCATATATGACGTGACGGCAAGGTGCATCCGCAGCAGGTCAGTCCCGCCACCACGAGGAGAAATCATGGGATTTTTCAGTCGCATGTTCAAGTTGCGGGAGCAGGATTCGTCCAGCCCTGAAACGACCTGGGCCTATGAAGACAATGCCAGCGAGTTGATTCTGGACCCCGAATACGCGGCCACGTTGATGACCGAATTCGATATCGACGCGGCCATCGCGAGCCATGAAGAATGGAAACTGCGTTTGCACAATCTACTGGCAGGGCAGTCGTCCGAAACACTCGATCCTGAGCAGGTGGCGCAGGATGAGCACTGTCCCCTGGGGCAGTGGCTCAAGGGCGCAGGGCGCGAGAAGCTGGGCAGCTATCCGGCCTTCGACATGCTGGTGCAGCGCCACCAGTATTTTCATGTCCAGGCGGCCAGCGTGGTGGCTTTGAGCCAGGCCGGTGAACACGAAAAAGCCTTGCAGGTTTTCCATGGCGGCTACCGCCACGCATCGAACCAGGTCACCTTGCTGCTCAAGGAGCTCAAGCGCAGCCTGGGGCGCTGACCATGGGTGGTGCTGCAGTGCCCCAGGCCACCGTGCTGGCCGTATGCACCGGGCGTGCCGTGCCTTTTGCACGGGGCCGCCCCAGCGCGATCCACAAGACACCTGTGCCCGGCCGGGTACGTGTCGCTGCGCTCGGGCTGCAAGGGGATGCGCAGGGTGACCCGAAACTCCATGGCGGCGTGGAGAAGGCGGTACACCACTATGCTTGGGAGCACTATGCCGCCTGGCGCGATGCGTTGGGCGCGCACGCCGTGCTGGACGCCCCGGGGGCCTTCGGCGAGAACCTGCACAGCCAGGGCCTGACCGAGGCCACGGTGTGTCTGGGAGACCGCTGGCGTGTGGGCACTGCGCTGCTGGAAGTGACGCAGGCGCGCCAGCCGTGCTGGAAGCTCAACGAACGATTTGGTGTGCCAGACATGGCGCGGCGGGTGCAGCAGTCGCTGCGCACGGGATGGTATTCCCGCGTGGTGGAGGACGGAGAGCTGTGGTCCGATGCCGCGATGGTGCTGGAGGCTCGGCCGTACCCTGCGTGGACGCTTGAACGCCTGCTCGATCTGCTGTACCGCCCGGTCCTCGATGGCGCCGCGCTACAGGCGGCGCTGGCCTTGCCTTTGCCCGCCTCCTGGCAGCGCTTGCTGCAGCGTCGGCTCGACAGCGGTGCGGTGGAAGACTGGGCTCCCCGCCTGGACGGGCCGCCCGCCTGATGGGCGGGCACCGGGATCATTGGTGCGCGATTTCCTCGCGCACCGCCGCCACCTGGCGCCGCGACACGGTCAGCAACTGCGCCAGGCCATGCAGGCGTACGGCCCAGCCATCCCCCTCATCGGGGTCATAGTGCTTTTCCAGGGCACGCACGGCCCGCCGTGCCACCAGGGCGTTGCGGTGGATGCGCAGGAATTGGCCAGGGTAGCGGGCTTCGAGCTCGTTGAGCGAGCCATCCAGGATGTAGCTGCGCGCCGTGGTGCGCACGGTCACGTACTTCTGTTCCGCCTTGAGGAACAGCACTTCGACCAGCGGCACCCGTTCGGTGCGGCCCCGGTCCTGGATGACCAGGGTCTCCCCCTCGGGCAGGGCGGCGGTGGCAGCGGTTACCGGGCCGCCCTGGATGATGCCCTGCACCCGCTGCACCTTGGCCAGGGCCTGTTGCAGGCGCTCCAGGCGAACCGGCTTGGTGAGGTAGTCCACGGCGTCGAGTTCGAAGGCGCTCACCGCATGGTCTGCATGGGCCGTGACGAACACCACGGCGGGCGGGTGGCTGAGTGTCTGGAGGGCCTGTGCCAGGCACAGCCCGTCCTGTCCGGGCATATGGATATCCAGCAGCAGCGCATCAAACGCCCGCCCGCCGCTGGGGGCCAGCAGCGCCAGGGCCTCGGCGGCCGTTGCAGCTTCGGTCGTGCTGTGGCGTTCGGTATCGGTGCAGTCGCCCAGCAGTGTGCGCAGGCGTTTGCGGGCCAGGGCTTCGTCGTCGACGATGAGGATGTTCATGGCGTGCGCGCCCTCCGGCGGGAGGGATCGGAGGGCAACTTGTCGGGCGTCAGCAGCGGGGCCGGCAGAGTGATGCGGACCTGGTACAGGCCGTCTTCGATCGCCGCGCTGAATTCACCCTGCACATCGTGCAGCAAGGCCAGGCGGGCGCGCACGTTGGCCAGGGCAATGCCATGGCCACGGGGCGCTGTGCTGTGGGCTGGCTGGCCTTCGGGCAAAGTATTGGTGATACGCACCACCACGCGGCTGCCCCGCAGTTCGGTCAGCACGCGCAGCTTGCCGCCGCGCGCACAGGGCTCCACGCCATGCTTGACGGCGTTTTCCACCAGAGGTTGAAGCAGGAGCGGAGGCAGCAGTGCCGCGTCGGTGCGTGGATCGAGCTGCCACTGCACGCGCAGCCGGTCGCCAAAGCGCACCTGTTCGATCGCCAGGTAGCGGCGTGCCAGCTGGATCTCTTCGGCCAGTGTCACGGCCTCGCCCTGCTCGACCAGCGCGTGGCGGAACAGGTCGCTCAGGTCTTCCAGCAGGGACTCGGCCTTGGCGGGTTCTTCGCGCACCAGGGCGATGGCACTGTTGAGGGTATTGAACAGGAAATGCGGACGAATGCGCGACTGCAGCTCCGTCAGGCGGGCCGTGGTGGCGGCGGGCGTGCGGCCACGCGCGCGCAACACCAGGGCGGCCACGAGCAGCGCTGCCAGCAGGGCGCCCGTAGCGGCGCTGGCCAGCCAGGGGGGCTGCAACGCAGCGCCCACCAGCACCAGCATGCCGCAGGCCCCGGCCCCGGCCAGCGCGCCCAGCAGCACACCCGCAAGGTATTGGCCGGTGGTGGGCAGGTGCTGCAGCGCCTGCTTGAGGCTGCAGGCGGCGACCAGCCACGCCAGCGTGGCGGGCAGGGCCACGCCGGTCAGCAGGGCCAGTCGGGCGAGCCAGTCGGACGGGCTTTCTGCGCCATACAGCGCGCCCACCGCCAGCACCACTTCCACGAACATGACGGCGCGCAGCACCACGCCTGCATGGCAGGCATCGAACACCAGTGCGCGCCCGGCGGGCAGGCTGGAACGCGCCGTGAAAGCGGTTGTGGCGCCCGCGCCGGGAAGGGTCGATAAAATTTGCGTCTCTTGCATTGCGGCATCCGGGCGTTCCGGGTGTCTGTTTCACCGGATTATTGCCCTCCCATGCCCAAAGCCCAAGCCTCCGCCCCGTCCCACAACCAGCTCGACACCAAGGCGCAGGCGTGGTCGGCGCTGTTTTCCGAGCCCATGAGCGACCTCGTCAAGCGCTACACCTCCAGCGTTTTCTTTGACAAGCGCCTGTGGCAGGCCGACATCGCGGGCAGCCTGGCGCATGCCGGCATGCTGGCCGCGCAGGGCATCATCGCGCAGGAGGACCATGCCGCCATCCAGCGCGGCATGGCCCAGATCACCCAGGAGATCGAATCCGGCCAGTTCGAGTGGAAGCTTGACCTGGAGGACGTGCACCTGAACATCGAGGCGCGCCTGACGCAGCTCGTGGGCGATGCCGGCAAGCGCCTGCACACCGGCCGCAGCCGCAACGACCAGGTGGCCACCGACGTGCGCCTGTGGCTGCGCGGCGAGATCGATCTGATTGCAGGACTGCTCACTGACCTACAGAAGGCGCTGGTGGACGTGGCCAGCAGCAACGTGGAAGTGATACTGCCCGGCTTCACCCACCTGCAGGTGGCGCAGCCCGTGAGCTTTGCCCACCACCTGCTGGCCTATGTAGAGATGTTCGCGCGCGACGCTGAGCGCATGGCTGACGTGCGCCGCCGCACCAACGTGCTGCCGCTGGGCAGCGCCGCGCTGGCGGGCACCACCTACCCGCTGGACCGCGAGCGCGTGGCGAAAACCCTGGGCATGGACGGCGTGTGCCAGAACAGCCTGGACGCCGTGAGCGACCGCGACTTCGCCATCGAATTCACCGCCGCCGCCAGCCTGTGCATGGTGCACGTGAGCCGCCTGTCCGAGGAACTCATCATCTGGATGAGCCAGAATTTCGGCTTCATCAAGATCGCTGACCGCTTTACCACCGGCTCGTCGATCATGCCGCAGAAGAAGAACCCCGACGTGCCGGAACTCGCGCGCGGCAAGACCGGCCGCGTGGTCGGCCACCTGATGGGCCTGATCACGCTGATGAAGGGCCAGCCCCTGGCCTACAACAAGGACAACCAGGAAGACAAGGAGCCGCTGTTCGACACCGTGGACACACTCAAGGACACGCTGCGCATCTTTGCCGAGATGGTGGGTGGACAAGTCAATCCCGCCACAGGCCAGAAGGAAGGCGGCATCACCGTCAACGGCCTGGCCATGGAAGATGCGGCCAAGAAAGGCTATGCCACCGCCACCGACCTGGCTGACTATCTGGTGAAAAAGGGCCTGCCGTTCCGCGATGCACACGAAACCGTGGCGCATGCCGTCAAGGCAGCCCAGTCGCATGCCTGCGACCTGTCCGAGCTGCCGCTGGCCGTGCTGCAGGGCTTCCACCCGCAGATCGAAAAAGACGTGTACGAGTGCCTGAGCCTGCGCGGCTCGCTCAACGCACGCAGCACGCTGGGGGGCACGGCGCCCATCCAGGTGCAGGCGCAGATCGAGCGTCACCGGGCACGGCTGGTTTGACGCCTTGCAATGGGGGCCTCAGGCGGCCCCGGCAGCCAGCCTATGGGCGTCTGCGTAGGTTTCCAGGGCGTCCAGCGGAAGGGGGCGGCTGAAAAAGTAGCCCTGGTAGGCGTGGCAGCCGTGCTGCGCCAGGAAGTCCCGCTGTTCGGCGTGCTCCACCCCTTCGGCAATGACTTCCAGGCCCAGGCTTTCGGACAGGGCGACGATCATGCGGGCGATGGCGGCGTCGTTCGTGTCCGTCAGCACATGCGAGACAAAGCCCTTGTCGATCTTCAGCTGGTCCAGGGGCAGGCGCTTGAGGTAGGCCAGCGACGAATATCCCGTGCCAAAGTCGTCGAGCGAGAAGCACACGCCCCGGGCCTTGAGGGTACCCATCTTGGTCACCACTTCCTCCACCTGGGTGATCAGCAGACTCTCCGTCAGTTCGAGTTTGAGCCGCTGCGGGTTGGCGCCGGTCTCCTGCAGCACGCCGAGCACCTGATCCACAAAATCGGCATGGTGGAATTGCCGCACGCTCACATTCACGGCGATGGTCAGGTGCTGGCGGTCGGGCTGTCTTGCCCAGGTGGCCAGTTGCCGACAGGCGGTTTCCAGCACCCAGCGGCCCAGCGGCAGGATCAGGCCGGTGTCTTCGGCCAGCGCAATGAAGTCGAGCGGCGACACCATGCCCCGCTCGGGGTGCTGCCAGCGCAGCAGGGCCTCTACGCCCAGCATGGCACCGGTCTGGTTGACCTGGGGCTGGTAGTGCACAACGAAGTTCTGGCGCTGCAGCGCAATGCGCAGTTCTTTTTCGAGGGCCACGCGCTCGGCCAGGACGGACTGCATCTGCGGGTCGAAAAAGCACATGGCGTTGCGTCCGGACGCCTTGGCACGGTACATCGCCAGATCGGCCTGCTTGAGCAGCTCGTCCACCGAGCCCTGGGGCTCCCCAAACAGGGCCACGCCGATGCTGGGGGTGTTGTGGTGCACGCTGTCCTGCAGCACATAGGGCTGGTTCAGGGCCTGCAGGATGGTGTTGCCCATGGTCTCGGCCTGCTGGACGGCTTCCAGGGTGTCCCGGCTCAGGCCTTCGAGCATGACCACGAATTCGTCGCCCCCGAGCCGGGCCACAGTGTCACCGTTGCTCACGCAGGCCACCAGGCGTTGGGCGACCTGTTGCAGCAGCAGGTCGCCCATGTAGTGGCCGCGCGTGTCGTTCAGGCCCTTGAAGTCGTCCAGGTCGATGAAGAACAGTGCTCCCCGGCGCTGGTTGCGTGTGCTCACGATGAGTGCGTGCTCCAGCCGGTCGAGCAGCAGTCGGCGGTTGGGCAGGCTGGTCAGTGGGTCGGAGAAGGCCAGCAGCTGAATGCGTTCTTCGTTCTGCTTCTGGTGCGTGATGTCGGAGAAGGTGGCGACGTAATGGGTAACCTCCCCTTGCGGGCTGTGCACCGCCGTGATGGACAGCCATTGCGGAAACACCTCGCCGCTCTTGCGCCGGTTCCAGACCTCGCCCTGCCAACGCCCGTGGGCATGGATGGTGGCCCACATCTCTGCGTAGAACCTGCGGTCGTGCCGGCCCGACTGGAACATGCGGGGGTTCTGTCCAATCACCTCGGTGCGGCTGTAGCCGGTGATGGTGCTGAACGCCCGGTTGACGGCAATGATGGTGCCATTGCGCTCGGTAATGGTCACGCCCTCGGCGATGTTGTCGAACACCGTGGCGGCCTGGCGCAGATCGTTTTCCATGCGGGTTCGCTCGGTGATGTCGAGCATCACGCCCACCAGGCCGCCCACGCTGCCATCGGGGTCGGTGAAGGTGGCCTTGTGGAACATGACCTGGCGCATCTGCCCATCGGCATGGCGGACGGCGTTTTCGTAGATCTGCTTGCCGGGGTGATCCAGAATGGCGCGATCGGCGGCCAGGTACCGGTCTGCCAGGGCCGGCGGCGCAATGTCGTGTGGTGTCTTGCCCAGCAGCTGCGCTGCCGGTTGTCCGATGAAGGCTTCGAACGCGCTGTTGCAGCCCAGGTACCGGGCCTGGGCGTCCTTGTAGAACACCGGGCTGGGAATGGCTTCGATCAACTGGCGCATGAAACCCAGTTGCCGGGATACTTCCTCGGTGCGCTCCTGTATGCGCTGCTCCATGACCAGATTGGCTTGTTGCAGCGCAGCGCTGCGGTCTTCCAGCAATTGCTGGTCCCGCCTCCGTTCGCTCACGTCCTGCACGGTCTCGATGGCGCCGGTCAGACGGCCTTGCGCATCACGCAGAGGGGCTGCCGTCAGGTGGAGCCAGCAGTCGGCACCCGCGCTGCCGGGCAGCAGTACCTCGGCCTCCAGTGCGCCAACGATCAGCGTGGAGTGGCGGAACTCGGCGTAGTGGGTGGCCAGCGATTCGTCGCAAGCCTGGTCGACCAGCAGGCAGGCCAGGGTGGGCCGGGGGCTCGCATACCAGGCACGCCAGGTGTCGCTGCGGCCCACCATCGCCGTGGCGTCGATGCCGGTCAGCGCAGCACAGGCCCGATTCCAGTGGGTGACCGTGTGCCGGGCATCGATGACGAAGGTGGCCAGCGGGCTGCCGTCCACAATCTGTGCAAGCTGGCGTTCGCGTTCGCGGATTGCCAGCTCGGCGTGGCGCAGGTCGGTGATGTTGCTGCCAATGCCGTGGTAGCCCACGAAGCGCCCCTGTTCGTCAAACCGGGGCGCGCCGCTGACGGAAAAATACTGCGTTCGGCCGTCCGGGGCGCTGATTTCGTACTCGAAATGGCGAAACGGTTCATGCCGCTCATGGCAGGCAATGTGCTCGGCCCGCTGCGCATCGGTGACGCCCTGGATGGGCAGATCCCAGCGCCGCTTGCCCAGGAAGAAACTGGGCTCGCGGCGCAGCTTCTCCGTGGAGTTTCCAAAGAAACGGGTGAAACGAAAGTCGGCGTCCTGTTCCCAGAACCAGTCGGAGGACAGGTTGGAAAAATCGGTCAGCGCACGGGTGCGCAGTTCGACCTGGCGTTCGGCGCTGGCGTAGGCGGCGCGCAAGGCCGTGTCGGCACGGTATTTTTCCGTGATGTCCGTGTAGGTGGAAACCAGGCTGCCGTCGGGCAGGCGCCGGTCCACGATGGACAACACCGCACCCTGGGGGCCAACATGCTCGAAGGCGCTGGGCTGGCCTGCCTGCACACGGGCCACCCTGCGCGCGACCAGATGCTGCAGTTCGGCGGGCGTGTGGGCGGAATCTTTCGCATAGTGTCCTACCAGCGCTTCCAGCGAAAGGCCGTGGTGGACCATGGTTTCGGGCACTCCGATCAGTTCCAGGAACCGCCGGTTCCACACCACCAGCCGCAGCTTTTCGTCGAACAGGGTGATGCCCTGGTCAATATGGTGGACCGCGTCGTGCAGGCGGGTGAGGCTGGCGCCCACCGTCTCGCTGGCCTGGCCCAGCATTTCGGTCAGGCGGCCGGAGGTCGCGGCACAGCCCTCGCTGGCGTGTGGCAGGCGGGCGGGCATTGTGCGTTCTTCCTGCCGCACCTGCAGCAGCGAGGTGACGCAAAAGCGTACAAAGCGCGCCAGCGGGCGCACCACTTCGAGTGGCCCGGCAATGGCAAAGCACGCCACGCGCTGGCCGCCCAGGTCGATCCCCATGTTGATGCCTTCGCGCATGGTGGCCGAGCGTGCAGCCTCCTGCGGGGTGAGGCTGTACTCGTCGAATGCGCCCTGGAGGATGCGCAGTGCAACCTCATGCGTGCTGCCAATGCGCCCCCGATCACTGGACGCCATGATGCGCCCCGCCTCGCCCATGAAGCTGCACACCAGACCCAGCTCTGCGTGGAGCACATCGCAGAGATCCTGGCAAAAGGGGAGGTCGAATCGCATGGGCATGGCGTATTGTGCTGGCAGGAGGGCCGCTGTGGGCAGGGGGTGCAAACCCTGCAAATGCGCTGGCCGTGGCACGGCGCCTGTGGCGCACCGGCACCGAAGCGCCGCATTTTTCCGCTACGCTTGCCGGTTCTGCCGAGGAGTCCAGGGTGAACATCAGAAAAATTGCCGCCGTATCGGGTTTCGCACTGGTCGCCGTGGGCGCCCAGGCCCTGCAAGTCACCAGCGTGTCGCCCCAGGGCGAAGTGGCCCGCGTGCGCCAGGTGGTGGTCAAGTTCGATGGCGCCGCCGCCACCTTTGGCGATCCCAAGGCCCCGGCGCCTTTTACCGTCAATTGCACCGATGCCGAGGCCAGCAAAGGTACCGGGCGCTGGACGAGCGAGCGCGAATGGGTGTTTGACCTGGCCCGCGACATGCCGCCTGGCGTGCGCTGCACCGTGCTGCCGAAATCTGACTTCAAATCGGCTTCTGGCGCCCCACTGAAGAGCGCTTCAAGCTATCAATTCAATAGTGGTGGGCCCTACGTGCAGAACGTGCGCCCCAACACCTACGAGCATATCGACGAAGAGCAGTTCTTTGTACTGCGGCTCAATGGCCCTGCGCAGCTAGCCAGCGTGCAGGCGAATGTGTGGTGCGCGGCCGATGGCGTGGGCGAGCGCGTTCCCGTGCGCCTGATCGATGGCAAGGACCGTGCCGCGCTGCTCCAGGCCCAGGGCCTGGACAAGCAGGCCGCGCGCGAGCCGCTGTCCATCGTCACGCTGGCCTGCAACCGGCGGCTCACGCCGTCGTCGCGGGTGCAACTGGTGTGGGGCAAGGGTGTCGTCACACCCAGCGGGGTGGCTGGTACCGTGGAAAAGCGCTTTACCTTCCAGGTGCGAGCGCCGTTTGTGGCCGAATTTAGCTGCGAGCGCGAGAACGCCCAGGCGGCGTGCCTGCCCATCCGGCCGATGACGCTGTCCTTCAACGCCCCTGTGCCGCGCAAGCTGGCGGCGGCCATTCGCCTGAAGTCGCCCCTGGAGTCGATCAAACCCCAGATGGGCGGCGAGGACGAGGGCCCAGCCGCCGAGGGCCTGGTCAGCAGCGTGCAGTTTGCCGCGCCCCTGGCCGAGAGCACCGCGTTCCAGCTGGAACTGCCCAAGGGTCTGAAAGACGCCGCGGGCCGTGCCCTGTCCAACGCCGACAGTTTTCCTTTGAGGGTGGCCACGGGCGGCATGCCGCCGCTGGCCAAGTTTGCCGCCGCGCCGTTTGGCGTTGTCGAGCGCCTGGCCGAGGGACCGCAGACCCCGGCGCTGCTGCCGGTCACGCTGCGCAAGGTCGAGGCCGCCTTGCGCGTGCAGGGCCTGCAACCCGGGGGTGAAGCGGCGTCTGTGGGCAAGGTGAGCACGCTGCGCCCCGAGAACGACGCTGACATCATTGCCTGGTTCCGCAAGGTGCAGCAGTACAACAACTACATGGTGGAGCGCAAGCAGGCGCGGCGCGACGTCAAGGGCGCGCTGCCCCAGGTGCTGGACAACGACAAACACTACGTGCAGTCGCGCATGCTCTCGCTGCTCTCGGGCCAGCCGGGTGTGCGTGCGCTGGACCTGCCCACGCCGGTCAGTACCGACCCGCGCCCGTTCGAGGTGGTGGGTATTCCGCTGGCGCCGGGTTTCCATGTGGTGGAGATTGCGTCGCCCATGCTGGGTGCCTCGCTGCTCGATGCGCGCCACGGCGCAGCGCGCACCATGGTTGTGCGTACCTCGGCGCTGGTCACCAACCTGGGGGTGCATTTCAAGCTGGGCCGCGAGAACGCCCTGGCCTGGGTGACCACGCTCGATAAAGGGCAGAGCGTGGAGGGCGCCCGCGTGCGCGTGTCCGACTGCAATGGCCGCGAACTGGCTTCGGGCACCACGGATGCGCAAGGCGTGGCGCGCTTCGAGGGCCTGTCGTCCGACCCCCCGCCGTGCCGCGGGCAGGGCGACGGGGGCGATGCCTACTTCATCAGCGCACGCCACCAGGGGAGTGACGGTGTGCCGGACATGGCCTTCACCTGGAGCGACTGGCAGCGTGGCATCGAGCCCTGGCGCTTCAACGTGCCCACCAGCAACGATGTGCGCCCCGACGAGCGGGCGCACACCATCTTCGACCGCACGCTGCTGCGCGCTGGCGAAACGGTGTCCATGAAGCACCTGCTGCGCACCGAGACACGGGGCGGCTTTGGCCTGCCTGCGCAGGAGCCTGACTCTCTGGTCATCACCCATGTGGGCAGCGGCCAGCAATTCACCCAGCCCCTGGCCTGGCGCAAGACAGCCACCGGCGGGCGCAGTGCGCAAAGCGAATTTGCGGTGCCACCCGCAGCGAAGCTGGGCGTGTACGAAGTTGCATTGCACAGCAGCCGCAGCGATGGGCGCAGTTTTACGTCGGGCCAGTTCCGGGTCGAAGAATTCCGCCTGCCCGTGTTCGAGGGCCGCGTGGGCCCGGCCGACAAGGCACCGCTGGTCAATGTGCGCACCGTGCCCGCGAGTGTGCAGGTCAACTACGTGGCCGGTGGTGCTGCCGCGCAGTTGCCCGTGCGCGTGTCGGCCCTGGTGCGCAGCAAATACCTGCACTTTGACGACTACGACGCCTTCAGCTTCAACCCGCCCCGGGGCCGCCAGCAAGCCAGCTCTGAAGGGGAGGAAGAAGAAGCCGCCCGCCAGGCGCCGCGCGTGATTGCCGACAAACTGCCGCTCACCCTGGACCGCAACGGCACAGGCCGCATCGCGCTGGAGAACGTGCCCCGCGCCAGCACGGCGCAAGACCTGCTGATCGAAGCCACCTATGCCGACCCTAACGGCGAAGTGCAGACCCTGCGCAGCACCAGCAGCCTGTGGCCAGCCGGGGTGCTGGCCGGTATCAAGACCGAAGGCTGGGTCTCGGCCAGCCAGAAGATCCGCTTCCAGGCACTGGCGCTCACACCCGACGGCAAGCCCGCGGCCGATGTGCCGCTGCAGGTGCAGGCCATTGCCCGCATCACCACCAGCAGCCGCAAGCGCATGGTGGGCGGCTTCTACAGCTACGACAACAAAACCGAAACCAAGGACCTGGGCACGGTGTGCACCGGCAAGAGCGACGCACGCGGCCTGCTGCTGTGCGAGACCAAGCTCGACGAGCCCGGCGAGGTGGAACTGGTTGCCACCGCACGCGACAAGGACGGCAACACCTTTGATGCGGCCTCGTCCGTATGGGTCACGCGCCAGGGCGAGCTGTGGTTTGGCGGCGAAAACCACGACCGCATGGACCTGCTGCCCGAAAAGAAGAGCTACCAGCCGGGCGACACCGCCAGGTTCCAGGTGCGCATGCCCTTCCGCTTTGCCACCGCGCTGGTCACGGTGGAGCGCGAAGGCATCATCGACACCCAGGTGGTGCAGCTCAATGGCAAGGACCCCACGGTCAGCCTGCAGGTGCAAGAGGGCTGGGGCCCCAACGTGTATGTGAGCGTGCTGGCGCTGCGCGGGCGCCTGCGCGAGGTGCCCTGGTACAGCTTCTTCACCTGGGGTTTCAAGGCGCCGCGCGAGTGGTGGACCGCCTTTTGGTACGAAGGCAAGGAATACGTCGCGCCCACGGCGCTGGTCGATCTGAGCAAACCGGCTTTCCGCCTGGGCATGGCCGAAATCAAGGTGGGCAGCAAAGCGCACCAGATCAACGTGAAAGTGGTGGCCGACAAAGCCAGCTACCCCGTGCGCGGCAAGGCGCAGGTCACCATCACCGCCACCTTGCCCAATGGCAAGCCCGCCGCCCACGCCGAGGTGGCGTTGGCCGCCGTCGACCAGGCGCTGCTCGAACTCATGCCCAACACCAGCTGGAATGTGCTCGACGCCATGCTGCAGCGGCGCAGCTGGGGCGTTGCCACCGCGACCGCGCAGATGGAAATCATCGGGCGGCGCCACTACGGCCGCAAAGCCGTGGCCGCAGGCGGCGGCGGGGGGCGCAGCCCCACCCGCGAACTGCTGGACACCCTGCTGCTGTGGAACCCGCAGGTGCAGCTCGACGCCAACGGCCAGGCCCAGGTGACGGTGCCGCTGAACGATGCGCTCACCACCTTCAAAATCGTAGCCGTGGCCGATGCCGCCACCGGCCTGTTCGGCACGGGCGGCACCCAGATCAGCGCCACGCAAGACCTGCAGATCATCAGCGGCCTGCCGCCCCTGGTGCGCGAGGACGACCAGTTCCGCGCCCAGTTCACGCTGCGCAACACCACCAAGGCCGCCATGAAGGTGGAAGTAGCGCCCCGCGCCACCCTGCTGGACTTGAAGCCGCAGACGGTGGACATCCCCGCTGGTGAAGCGCGTGAGCTGGCCTGGAACGTGAAAGCCCCGGCCCAGCTGGCGCAGACCCGCGTGCAGGCCCTGCTGTGGGAGATCGAAGCCAAAGACCAGCTGGGCGGCGCGCGCGATGCGCTCAAGGCCAGCCAGCGCCTGATACCGGCCGTGCCGCTCACGGTGCAGCAGGCCACGCTGGTGCAGGTGGACGGCAGCTACACCCTGGACGCCGCGCCCCCTGCCGATGCGCTGCCCGGGCGGGGCGGCCTGCGCCTGGCGCTGCAGCCCAAACTGGCCGAGGGCCTGCCCGGCGTGCGCGACTGGTGGGCCCACTACCCGTTTGCCTGCCTGGAGCAAAAAACCAGCAAGGCCGTGGGCCTGCGCGACGGCAAGCTCTGGCAGACCGTGGTGGCGCAACTGCCCACCTATCTGGACGGCGATGGCCTGGCCAACTACTTCCCGCCGCGCGAGGGCGACACCCACCGGGGGAGCGACACCCTGACCGCCTACCTGCTGGCAAGCACGCACGAGGCCGCCAGCATCAACCCCGCCTTTGCCCTGCCGGGCGAGGTGCGCGCGCCCATGGAGCGGGGCCTCATCGCCTTTGTGGAAGGGCGCATCGAGCGCAACTTCTGGAGCCCGCGCAAAGACCTGGACATGCGCAAGCTTGCCGCCATCGAGGCGCTCTCGCGCTACGGCAAGGCCCAGGGCCGCATGCTGGCCAGCGTCACCATCGCGCCCAACCAGTGGCCCACGCACAGCGTGATCGACTGGATGAACATCCTGCGGCGCGTGCAGGACATCCCCGAGCGCGACAAGCGCCTGCAGGAGGCCACGCAAATCCTGCGCGCCCGCCTGAGCTACCAGGGCACCAAGCTGCTG
>JAMLIQ010000049.1 GCA_023954095.1 Burkholderiaceae bacterium
GCCTGCGTGGCCTCGGCTGGCAGGCGCCAGACCTGCAACTTCTCCAGCCGCGAGAGCTTGGTTTCGATGCCCTTCCACCAGATCTCGGCCGCATGGCTGAAGCAGTACACGAAGACCGCGTCGGCCTTGCTGCACGCCTTGGTGAGCGGCTTGTCCTCGGGCTGGCCCACCTCGATCCACACCCGTTTGCGGCCCGTGAAGTCGGTCAGCGAGACATCCGGATCGTCCGGGTCCGACAGGCCCGCGCCAAAGGCCAGTTGTCCATCGCCGTGGCAGGTGTCCTGCAGCTCATGGGCCTGCAGCGCCAGCGCCACCAAGCGTACCATCATGCGTTCATCGGTCTCGCTGGGATGGCGTGCCAGGGTGAGCGCATGGTCGGCGTAGTAGCCGTGGTCGATGTCGGCGATCTGCAGGTTCGCCTTGAAGATGGTGGATTTGATGGCCATGGGCTGTCAGTATGAGATTGATAGCTGCCAGCGCTTATGAGACAAGCGCTGGAGGCCAAAAGGCTTGGGGTTTTGTTCAGACCCGGCGTGCCAGCTCGGCGGCCTTGCCAATATAGCTGGCGGGGGTCATGGCCAGCAGGCGGGTCTTTTCCGCCGCGGGAATGTCGAGCGAGCGGATCAGGCCGTGCAGTGCCTCGGCGGTGACGGTCTTGCCGCGCGTGACTTCCTTGAGCTTCTCGTAGGCGCCCTGCACGCCGTAGCGGCGCATCACGGTCTGGATGGGCTCGGCCAGCACTTCCCACGAGGCATCCAGGTCGGCGGCCAGCGCTTCCTCGTTGAGTTCGAGCTTGTTCAGGCCGGTCAGCAGCGAGGTGTAGGCCAGCGTGGCGTAGCCCAGGGCCACGCCGATGTTGCGCAGCACCGTGCTGTCGGTCAGGTCGCGCTGCCAGCGGCTCACCGGGAGCTTTTCCGAGAGGTGGCGCAACAGCGCGTTGGCCAGGCCCAGGTTGCCCTCGGCGTTCTCGAAGTCGATCGGGTTGACCTTGTGCGGCATGGTGCTCGAACCAATTTCGCCGGCCTTCAGGCGCTGCTTGAAGTAGCCCAGGGAAACATAGCCCCAGATGTCGCGCGAGAGGTCGACCAGGATGGTGTTGGCGCGCGCCACGGCGTCGAACAGCTCGGCCATGTAGTCGTGCGGCTCGATCTGGATGCTGTAGGGCTGGAAGGTCAGGCCCAGGCCCTCGGGCTCGTGCGTTTCCACGACCTTGCGGCTGAAGGCTTCCCAGTCGAAGTCGGGCCAGGCCGAGAGGTGGGCGTTGTAGTTGCCCACGGCGCCGTTCATCTTGCCCATGATCTTCACGGCGGCGATGCGTTCCACGGCGCCCTGCAGGCGCATGACGACGTTGGCCATTTCCTTGCCCACGGTGGTGGGGCTGGCCGTCTGGCCGTGCGTGCGGCTGAGCATGGGCACGTCGGCGTACAGGTGGGCCATCTCGCGCAGCTTGAGCACGATGCGGTCCAGGCTGGGCAGCACCACCTGGTCGCGGCCGGCGCGCAGCTGCAGCGCGTGGCTGGTGTTGTTGATGTCCTCGCTGGTGCAGGCGAAGTGCACGAACTCGGCCGCCTTTTCCAGTTCGGGGCGCGCCTCGAACTTCGCTTTGATCCAGTATTCCACGGCCTTCACGTCGTGGTTGGTGGTTTTCTCGATGTCCTTGATGGCCTGGGTGTCGGCTTCCGAGAAGCTCTTCACCAGGCCCAGCAGGTAGGCGCGTGCGCCGGGCGTCAGGGGCTTGAACTCGGAAAAACCGGCGTCCGAGAGCGCGATGAACCAGGTCACCTCGACCTGCACCCGGCGGTGCATGTAGCCGTGCTCGCTCATGATGGGGCGCAGCGGAGCCAGTTTGGGGGCGTAACGGCCGTCGAGCGGCGAAAGGGCGGTAATGGTGGACAGGCTCATGGCGCAATATTGTAGGTGTCGCGCGTGTCAGGCGTGCGTGGGCGGGTGTCGATAGAATCGGCAGCCCGGCGCACCCCCGGCGCCTGAGCCACGGAAACAGAACCATGAAACTGATCGGATCCACCACCAGCCCCTACGTGCGCAAAGTGCGCGTTGTGATGGCGGAAAAGAAGCTCGACTACCAGTTTCTGCAGGAAAACGTCTGGGCGGCCGACACCACGATTGCTGCGAGCAACCCGCTGGGCAAGGTGCCCTGCCTGGTCATGGAGGGCGCCGAGGCCGTGTTTGATTCGCGCGTGATCGTCGAATACCTCGACACCCTCTCACCGGTGGGTCGGCTCATTCCCGCCACCGGCCGCGAGCGCGCCGAGGTCAAGACCTGGGAGGCCCTGGCCGACGGCCTGCTGGACGCCGCCATTCTGGTGCGCCTGGAGAATACGTTTGAGGGGCGTTCGGAAAGCCAGCGCAGCCCCGCCTGGATCGACCGCCAGATGGGCAAGGTGGATGCCAGTCTCAAGGCCATGGCCCAGGGCCTGGGCGACAAGCCGTTCTGCAGCGGCATCCACCTGAGCCTGTCCGATATTGCCGTGGGCTGCGCCCTGGGCTGGCTGTCGTTCCGCTTCCCCGAGATCGATTGGCGCGACGAGCACCCGAACCTGGCCCGGCTGATGGATAAGCTGGCGCAGCGCCCGAGCTTTTCGGACACGGTGCCCGGCTGACTCCACCGCGCACGCACCGCTTGAGCCAGCGCACCAGCGCGCCCAGCACGGGCAGTTTCTCGTACAGATCTTCCGCCGCGTCCCAGTAGTCGCGGTGCAGGGTGGCCAGGCCCTGGTCGTCCGGCGCCAGATGAATGGCGCAGCGCGCCTTTTTGTTCCACGCCTTGGTGGATGGTGCGCATTGCAAAGCAGAAATGCCAGGTCAGAAACACTGCGCGCCCTGCCTGTACTTTGTTGAACGGGTCCTTGAAGCGTGCGTCGGGGGCATACAGGCGGCCCAGTTCGACCGCGGTGTCGGGCTGCAGGCGTTCAAGGCAGCGCCAAAACGGTGCGTTTCCACGAATTCGCCCAGGGGCTGCATCAGCGCGGCGGCCAAGCCGGAGATGCCGGAGCCGATGATGGCGACCTTCATGGGCGCCCCCAAGGGCTGGGGTGGGAAGAAAAAGGTTGCGAAGCGTCCCGAAACGAAGAAGAGAGGGAGGGAGGAGAAGCGCCTCGGGGTTTCAGTCGGCACACGAAGGACCGAAAGGCTTCGCAACACGGAAAAAAGAAGGGCATGTCTGACACCCTGGTTCCGCATAGAGTGGGGTGCGTTTCCGAAAGTTCCAGCCCCTGGCATGCAATTGAATGTGAAGATCGTGAGGTTTCATGGCTGGCTCCCTGGAACGGGACGTGCAAGCTGCGGGAATTGCGCAGCCTGCTGCCTGCAGGGGGCTCCCTGTGGGCCGGAGGGCAGGCTCCGCTCCTACAGGCGCGGGCGCTGCCGGGGGTGCTGGCGCGGCCGACGCTGGAGGCGGTACACGGCCAGGCGGCCCGCTGGCGCCATCAGACCATGGCGATGAGCCGCGCCACCTGAAGCTGCACGCGCACATCCTTGTGCGCCACCGGCCCGGTGATCTTGCAGGAGGGCTGCGCCGTGTTGCGCGGGATCATTTCGCCGGTGGGCATGCCCGAGCGGTTCATCACCACGGCCACGCGCGGCGTGGTGGCCGAGGGCCCGCGCTTGAGAACAATGGCGATTTCCTGGGTGGCCAGGCGCACGAAGGCCCCGGGAGGGTAGATGCCCAGGGCCTTGACCAGCGCCGCACCGGCTTCATCGACCTGCTGCTGCTCGTCGTAGTAGCTGGCCTGCATGGCGGCCGTCACGGGCATGGGCAGGCGGGAGATACGGGGCGCCAGGCGGGCGGCAAAAATGTCGGCCCGCTGGATCAGGCGGGCCATTTGCTGGGCCTCGGTCTTGTCGGCCATGGGGCCGGGCAGGCGGTGGTGGTGGTTGCGCACGGCCTCAAGCCACAGCGCGTCGGCCACGCCCAACTGGCGCAGGAGCGCCTCGGAACGGTGGGCGTGGCTTTCCACGGCGGCGATCTGGGCCGCCGTGAGCGGCTGGGCCTGCTGCACCAGCTGGTCCTGCAGTTCGGTCATGGCCACATTCATGCTCAGGGCGGCACGGCCCAGCGTCAGCACGCGGGCCTCGGGCCAGCGCAGCACCTCGCGTGCCGCGATCATGCAGACACAGGACACCAGCATCGCGTGCGTGGCGCTGTACAGCCGGGTTTCCTGGGCCGAGAGGTAGACCAGCGCGAGCACGGTAGCGTCGGGCGACTGGCTGCTGTGGCGTACCAGCTCCTCGTGCAGAGCCTGAAAGCGTGTGCCGAAATCTCCCGGCTGGGGACTGCGCAGCAGCTGCGTGGCGCGTTCCTGGAGGGCGGGCCAGTCGGCGGGCCCCGTGTCCTCGCGGTCGCGCTCCGTGGATTCGGCGGCGCTCATCTTCATGCTGGCAATCTCGCCGAGATTGGTGTCGGCGATCAGCATGCGTTGCAGCCCCGCCAGGTAGGCGCGGTGGCTTTCGCCGGATTCGTCGGTATCGACGTACAGCTGCACACCCCGGGCCAGCAGGGTGTTGAGGTCTGTCCGGTTGCGGATGATGAACCCCTTTTGCGCCAGCAGGGCGCCATCCGCGCCGCGCAGCACAAAGGGCAGCGGCTGGCCGAAGTGGATGGAGTCGATGCTGAGCGGGACGAGATTCATGGCGTGGCCGCATTATCGGGCGGGGCCCGGTCGCGCAAAAGGGCGCAAACCCGGGGAATCAGGCGTTATTTTTCGGGACACCTGATGTACCGCAAGGTTCAGGCCTTCGACGGCGGCAGGCCCCGCAGGCGCCGTCCCAGCTGACGCAGCTTCTGCTCCAGATCGTCCACGCTGGTAAAGACCGCCGGGATGACCAGCAGGCTCAGGAACGTGGAGGTGATCAGCCCACCGATCACCGCCACCGCCATGGGCGAGCGAAAGCTCGGATCGGCCGTGCCGATGCCGATGGCGATGGGCAGCATGCCCGCCCCCATGGCCAGCGTGGTCATGATGATGGGCCGGGCGCGTTTGTGGCACGCGTCCATGAGGGCCTCGAAGCGGGTCATGCCGTGCTCGCGCCGCGCCAGGATGGCGTATTCGACCAGCAGGATGGAGTTCTTGGTGGCGATGCCCATGAGCATGATGAGCCCGATGAGCGAGGGCATCGAGAAGCTCTTTTGCGCGATCAGGAGGCCCACGAACGCCCCGCCCAGCGACAGCGGCAGCGCCGCCAGGATGGTGACCGGGTGCAGGAAATCCTTGAACAGCAGCACCAGCACGATGTAGATGCACAGCACGCCCGTGAGCATGGCCAGGCCGAAGCTGGCGAACAGCTCACCCATGACCTCGGCGTCACCTACCGTGGCCTGGCGCACGCCCGCAGGCAGCTTGCGCAGCGAGGGCAGGGCCTGTACGGCCTGGGTGACGTCGCCCAGGGGCTGGCCCGACAGCTCGATCTCGAAGTTGACGTTGCGCGCGCGGTCGTAGCGGTCCACCACGGCGGGGCCGCCGCTGAAACTCAGCTGCGCCACCTGGCCCAGCATGACCGGGCCCTTGCTGCCCGGCACGGCCAGGCGTTCGAGCAGCGCCAGGTCCTGGCGCGCGCCGTCCTGCAGCTTGACCACGATGGGAATCTGCCGCGATGCCAGGTTGAGCTTGGACAGCGCCACGTCGTAGTCGCCCACCGTGGCAATGCGCAGGGTCTCGGCAATGGCCTGCGACGTTACGCCCAGGTCGGCGGCGCGGGCAAAGTCGGGGCGCACGGCGATCTCCGAGCGCACCAGGCTGGCGGTGGACGAGATGCTGCCCAGGCCGGGGATGGTGCGCAGGTCTTTCTCCACGGCCAGCGCGGCGCTGGTCAGGGTTTGGGGATCGTCACCCGTGAGCACCAGGATGTACTTCTCGCCCGAGCCGCCCAGGCCCACCTTGTAGCGCACGCCGGGCAGGCTCTCCAGGGCCGCGCGGATGTTCTGTTCGATACCCTGCTTGCGGGGCCGGTTGCCGCGCTCGGCGAGCTGGATGGTCAGCGTGGCCTTGCGCGTTTCGGCCGAGCCGCTGGGGGCAAAGGGGTCGCCGCCGGCCGAGCCGCCGCCGATGGTGGTGTAGATGCTCTTGACATGCGCCACCTGCATGAGACGCTGGCGTGCATCTTCCGAGACGGCGCGTGTCTGTGCCAGCGTGGCGCCGGGGGGCAGTTCCAGGTAGACCTGGGTCTGCGAGTTGTCGTCCGGCGGGATGAATCCCTTGGGCAGCAGCGGGATGAGGGCCAGCGAGCCGACAAAGAACACCGTGGTGGCGAGGAAGGTCACCCACCGGTGGCGCACACACCAGCTGGCCCAGCGCAGGTACACGCCCATCCAGCGCGGGTCCTTGTGTTCGCCCACGATGGGTTTGAGGATGTAGGCTGCCATCATGGGCGTGAGCAGGCGCGCCACCACCAGGCTGGCAAACACGGCGAGGGCGGCCGTCCAGCCGAACTGCTTGAAGAACTTGCCTGCGATGCCGCTCATGAAGGCGGTGGGCAGGAACACGGCGATCAGCGTGAAGGTGGTGGCGATCACGGCCAGGCCGATCTCGTCGGCCGCCTCCATGGCCGCCTGGTAGGGCGTCTTGCCCATGCGCAGGTGGCGCACGATGTTCTCCACCTCGACGATGGCGTCGTCCACCAGAATGCCCACCACCAGCGACAGAGCCAGCAGCGTGATCACGTTGATGGAAAACCCCAGCAGGTACATGCCGATGAAGGCCGGAATGACCGACAAGGGGAGCGCCACGGCCGAGACAAAGGTGGCGCGCCAGTCGCGCAGGAACAGCCACACCACCAGCACGGCCAGCAGCGCGCCTTCGTACAGCAGGTGCATGGAGCCGTCGTATTCCTCCTGCACCGGGGTCACGAAGTTGAACGCCTCGGTGATTTCCAGGCCCGGATGCTGTGCGCGCAGCTCCTGCAATGCCGTCTGCACGGCGGCGCCCACTTCCACCTCGCTGGCGCCCTTGCTGCGCGCCACCTCGAAGCCCACCACCGGCTGGCCGTCGAGCAGCGCCAGGGCGCGCGGTTCGGCAATGGTGTCGGTGATGGCGGCCACCTGGTCCAGGCGCAGGCGGCGCCCGTCGGACAGGGCCAGCGACAGGTCGGCCAGCTCCTGCGCCGACTGCACCGTGGCCAGGGTGCGCACGGGTTGTTCGCTGCCGCCCAGGTCGGTGCGCCCCCCGGCGCTTTCCTGCTGCACCAGGCGCAGCTGGCGCGAAATATCCGCTGCGGTGGCCGACAGGGCCTGCAGGCGCAGCGGGTCCAGGGCCACATGCACCTGCCGGTCGACGCCGCCCACGCGGTTGACGGCGCCCACGCCGCGCACGGTGAGCAGTTTCTTCGTGACGTCGTTGTCGACGAACCAGGACAGGGCTTCGTCGTCCATGCGCGGCGAGGCAATGGTGAAGGCCAGCACCGGCTGCGCGGCCAGATCCATCTTGGTCACGATCGGGTCGCGCACGTCGCCCGGCAGGTCGCCGCGCACGCGGGCCACGGCCGAGCGCACATCGTCCAGCGCTTCCTGCGTGGGTTTCTCCAGCCGGAACTCGGCCGTGATGGTGGCGCCCCCGTCCTGCACCTTGGTGTAGATGTGCTTGAGACCCTGCAGCGTGGCAATGCTGTTCTCGATCTTGCGCGCCACATCGTTCTCCAGCTGCGCAGGCGATGCGCCGGGCAGCGCCACGGTCACGGAGATGGTGGGCAGATCGATGTCAGGGAAGTTCTGCACCTTCATTCCATTGAAGGACAGCAGGCCGCCAAAGGTCAGCAGCACAAACAGCATCAGCGCCGGAATGGGGTTTTTGATCGACCAGGTGGACACATTCATGTCGAATGCTCCTTAAATAGTAGCTGTCAGCGCTTGACTGGTAAGCGCTAGAGGCAGATTTTCCTTGGAATTTCTCAGGGAGGAGGTGGCAGCTGGCGGTGCAGCAACGCGCACCAGGTCACCATCGTTCAGAAAGCCGGCGCCGCGCACGGCCACCGATGTGTCTGCCTCCAGCCCCGAGAGAATCTCCACCCGGTCGGCGATGCGGCGGCCGGTTTGCACCTTGCGCTGCTGCACCCGCTGCTGGGGGCCCACCACGAACACGTAGGTGAAGCCATCGCGCACCACCAGGGCCTCCTGCGGCACGGTGAGCGCGTCGCTGCTGCCCAGGGCAAACTCGCCGCGGGCAAACATGCCTGCGCGAAAGTCTGTCTTGGGCGGCAGGTCCACATACACCAGCGCATTGCGTGTCTGCGGGTCCACCGTGGGGGCGACCATGCGCACCGTGCCCTCGGCCATGGCGCCGCTGGCGGCCGTGATGCGCGTCTTGGCGCCGGGCTGGATGCGTGCCAGCTCGGTGGAGGTGACTTCGGCACGCCACTCCAGGCGGCCCTTGCGCACCATGCGGAACAGCTCGGTGCCTGTGCCCAGCACGGCGCCCACGGTAGCGGTGCGGGCCGAAATGATGCCGCTGTCGGGCGCGCGCACCTGCGTGTGCCGCAGGCGCAGTTCCTGGGTCTGCAGCAGGGCCCGGGCCGATTCCACCCGGGCCTGCGCGGTCTGGGCTGCCGTGGTGAGCTGCTGGATCTGCTGCTGGCTCAATGCGCCCGTGGTCTGCAGCGAACGGGCGCGCTCGGCGTTGGCGGCCGCTTCGGCCGCCACGGCCTGGGCTTCGAGCAGGCTGGCGCGGGCCTGCGCCACGTCGGCCTGCACCATTTCCGACGCAAAGCGTGCCAGCACCTGGCCCGCCTTGACCGCGTCGCCCACGTTCACCAGCACCTCATCCAGGCGCAGGCCATTGCTTTCGGCGCCAATGCTCGCTTCCTGCCAGGCCGCCACGTTGCCGTTGGCCGCCAGGCGCAGCGGCAGGCTGCTGCGTTGGGGTCGTGCCGTGCTCACGGTGAGCGCTGGGCGTGCGGTGTCTGCGGGCGCCTCGTCGGCGGCACGCGAAGTACCGGTGTACAGCAGTGCGGCGGTGCTGCCCAGAACGAGGGCAGCGGCCAGGGCCAGGGCGGCGGGAAGGGGTTTGAGTGCGGACATGGGAGAACTCCAGGTATCCAGAAAAAACAATCAGGGCATTGCGCGCGGTGTGGCGCTGGCGGTTGATGGCAAGGCGGTCGGCTCCGGGGCGCTGGCGTCCCAGCCGCCTCCGGCGGCGCGGTACAGCGCGATCCAGGCCAGCTGGCGCTCGTGCTGCAAGGCGAGCAGGGCGCTTTCTGCCGCCAGGGCGGTGCGGCGGGCGTCCTCCAGCTCGACCAGGCTGGCCAGGCCGGCGCGCCACCGTGCCGTGGCGGCTTCCAGGGAGGCACGGTAGCCGCTGGCCGCGCTGCGGGCGCTTTCGCTGCGCGCTCCGGTGGCCTGCAGGCGTACCAGCGCCTGCTCCACCTCGCTCACGGCCTGGCGCGCACGGGCGTCGTACAGGGCTGCCGCTTCGATGTAGCGGGCCTGGGCCGCATCGGCCTGGGCTAGCCGGCGGCCCCCATCGAGCAAGGGCACGTTGAGCGCCAGCGGCCCGAGGGACCAGGTGCTCAGATCGGTTGTCACACCGCCCGTGCGCACCCACGCCGCACCCACGGTGCCGCTGAGCGACAGGTGCGGGTAGCGCTGGGCCTGGGCCTGGTCGAGGTCCGCGCGGGCTGCGGCGACTTCGCGTTCGGCGTTGTACAGGTCCGGACGCTGGGCCAGCACCTGGGCTGGCACCGTGGCGATGGCAAACAGCCCGTCCGGCGCCGCCGGAGGGGGCGCCGCCTGCAGACGCTCGCGCAGGGCGGGCTCTTCCCAGCCGGTCAGGGCCACCAGGGCCTTGGTGTCCACATCGCACTGCATGCGCTGCTGCGCAGCCCGGGCAGCGCCGTCCGAGGCACTGGCGCGGGCCAGGGCCGCAGTGGCTGGCGCGGTGAATCCGGCCTGTTCGCTCAGGGTGCCCAGGCGGGCGGTTTCACTGCGTGAATGGGCATCGCGCTCGGCCAGCGCCCACTGCGCCAGGCAGGTGCGCAGGCTGCTCGTCTGCTGCGCCACCTCGGCGGCCACGCTCACGCGGGCTTCGTGCCACAGCGCCTGCGCCCCGGCCAGGCGGTGGCCGGCGGCCGATGCGGCGGCTGCATTGGCGCCAAACAGGTCGATTTCCCAACGGGCCTGCAGTCCTGCCTGGGCCGTGCTGGCCAGGGTGGCCAGTTGTTCGTTGAACCCCCGGCTGGCCTGGGCCTGGCCGTCCAGCGTCGGGCCGAGTGCCGCACGGCTGGCGACTTGGCTGGCGCGGGCCTGGGCGACGCGCGACTGCGCCTGCGCAAGTCCGGGGCTGACGGCCTGCGCGGATGCAATCAGCTCGACCAGCAGCGGATCGTTCAGCCGGGTCCACCATTGCGCCAGGGCCTGGAGCGAACCCTGGTGGGGCAGGGGGGCCTGCCAGGCTGCAGGGGCCTGCAGCAGTACAGCGGGGGTGGGCGGCGCGGTGGTGGCGCAGGCGGCCAGGGTCAGCGCTGCACTGGCCACCAGAGAACGGCGGAAAAGTTTCATTGGGGGGCTTTCGGGGCGGTTGTGCGGGACGCCCGGCGTGGAGCGCGGGCCGCCTGTCGGCGGGCCATTTCGCCGTTCACCATGGCCAGGGCATATCCGGTCAGCCGGTCAGCCCACAGGTCGGTCTGTCCGGGGTGGGTCAACTGGGGGGCGATGGCCTGCAGGGCGTCCCGCTGAGTCCAGAGCTGCATCACCAGTCCAGCAATCGAGAAGGCGAGCCGGTGCAAGTCGTCGTCCACGGTGCGCACCCGCATGTGGCGCTGCAGCACCTGTATCAGCGCCATATGCGGGGCGCGGCACTCGCGGTCGATCAGTTCGTGCCACACATGGGTGGGCTCCAGCAGCTCGCGCACGTGCAGGCGTACCGACTGGGTGGCCAGGTCGTCGTGTTTGAGGGGTTCCAGAAACCCTGCGAAGTAGCATCCCAGCGCCTGGTCCAGATCCAGGCTGGGGTCCGCAAACGTGGGGATCAGCGTGCTGGCGCTGCCAAAGAGCTCGTAGAACGTGGCGCTGTACAGACGTGCCTTGTCCCCAAAATGGTAGGCGATGGCGGCGACGTTGGTGCCCGCCGCCTCGGCGATGGCGCGGACCGAGGTTTGCGCATATCCGCGCTCAGAGAACAAACGCAGGGCCGCCAGCAGCAGGCGTGCACGGGTATCTTCACCGTCACTGCGGGCGGTGCGCTGTGCGGATGGAATCGGAGAAGAGGCGGCGTTCATGGCGCCGCATTAAACCACTGCAATTCAAACAAGTGTTTGAATTGCAAAAAACCATGATTGAACCAGGGGGAATGGCGTGGCGCAGGTTCAGGTGGCGGGGGTGGAAAAAACGCTGTTCCACAGCGCCAGCACGGCGGCACGCTCGGTGGCCAGTTCGGACTGCGGGAAATGGGTGGGCGCCTCGTCCAGCCGGGCGCGGTGCTGTACGCGGCGCAACGAGCGGTAGGCGGTGGCCGCCGCCTGGCCCACGCCGCAGGGCAGCAGGCCGGCGGCTTCGGCGCGCAGCAGCAGCGTGATATTGCCCATGTTGTCCACCAATTCCGGGTGGGTTGCCGACTGCGAGAGCACCAGGTACTGCAAGGCGAATTCGGCATCGACCATGCCGCCGGGGCTGTGCTTGATGTCGAACCCGCCCGCTGCCACGGGGTGGGCGGCGCGCACCCGCTCGCGCATGGCCTGGATCTCCTGGCGCAGCGCCGCCGGATCGCGCGGTGCGGTGATGACGGCCTTGCGCACGGCGTCGAAACGCTGGCGCAGCGTAGGGGCCGAGGCGGGCGGCGCCGGGTCGGGGCTTTCAATGCCAGCGGGGGGTTCGCGGCTGTCGAGCACGAAGCGCGCCCGTGTCATGGCCTGGTGTTCCCAGGTCCAGGCGGTGTTGCTGCCGCGCTGCTGCTGGTAGTTGGCGTAGGCGTCGAAGCTGGTGACCAGCAGCCCCGAGTTGCCGTTGGGGCGGAGCTGGGTGTCGATCTCGAACAGATCCCCCTCGCCCGTCTTGACGGTGAGCCAGTTGATGAGCTTGCGCACGAAGGCGGCGTAAATCTCGGGGGCGCGTTCGTCATCGTCGTCGAAGACGAAAACGATGTCCAGGTCGCTGCCGTAACCCAGCTCTTTGCCGCCGAGCTTGCCGTAGGCAATGATGCCGAACTGCGGTATTTCGCGGTGCCGGTTGCGCAGGCGGCTCCAGCACCACTGCGCGGTGACGCGCAGCACGCTGTCGGCCAGCAGCGAGAGATCGTCGGCCACCTGCTCGACGGTGATGCGGCCTTCCACATCGCGCGCCAGGGTGCGGAACGTTTCCGCGTGGTGTGCCCGGCGCAGCAGGTTGAGCAGGGCTTCGTCGTCGTCCTCCTGGGTCGAGCGCAGCGAGGCCAGGCGCAGCGCGAGGTCGCGTTCGAAGTCGGCTGCAACAAAGCGTTCGGTCAGCATCGCGCTGCCCGCGAGTTCGTCGATCACGCCCGGATGCTGGAGCAGGTAGCGCGCCGGCCAGCGGGCGGCCCCCAGCAGGTCCAGCAACTGCTCGTGTACCGCGGGGCGTTCGAGCAACAGGGAGAGGTAGCTCTCGCGGCGCAGGAGGGGTTCGAGCCAGTTCACCAGGCGGACGGCGGCTTCTTCCGTGGTGTGGCCTTCCTTGACCCATTGGGCGGTGCGCTGCACCAGGCGCAGCAGGCGCATGCGCGCCTCGTCGCGCAGGGTGGCCACGCGAGGGTGGTTGCGCCACTCGGCCACGCGCTCGCGCAAGGCGTCGGGAAGTTGTTCGAGCAAGGCTTCCAGGTCGGGTGGCATGGCCCCGCCCTTTTTGCCGTTGCAGCCGCCGCTGCTGCATTGCTTCGGCTCGTTGCCTCCGAGCAGGATGTCGAACTCCTGGGCCACCAGCTCGCGGTGGGTATCGAGCTGGCGCAGGAAGGCGCAGCAGTCCGGGAAGCCCATGGTCTGGGCGATCCACGCCAGGTCGTCGTCGCGGGTGGGCAGGATGTGGGTCTGCTGGTCGTCCAGGTACTGGATGCGGTGCTCGACGCGGCGCAGGAAGGTATAGGCCTGCGCCAGCGCTGCGGCGGTTTCCGGCGGCATCAGGCCGGCGTTGGCCAGACGTTCCAGGGCGTCCAGGGTGGGGCGGCGGCGCAGTTCGGGGAATTGCCCGCCGCGCACGACCTGCAGGAGCTGCACAGTGAACTCGATCTCGCGGATACCGCCGCGCGAGAGTTTCACATCGTTGGCGCGCTCGGGGTGGCCTGCACTGCGTTTGGCGGCATGGTCGCGGATTTGCCGGTGCAGGCTGCGCAAGGCATCGAAGACGCTGTAGTCCAGGTAGCGCCGGAAGACAAAGGGCAGCACCACGCCGCGCAGTGCCTGCACAGCCGGGCTGCCAATGCAGGCGCTCGGTGCGACCACGCGGCTTTTGAGCCAGGCAAAGCGCTCCCATTCGCGTCCCTGTACCTGCAGGTATTCTTCCAGCGCAGCCAGCGACACCGCCGGAGGTCCGGAGTTGCCGTTGGGGCGCAGTGCCAGGTCCATGCGGAAGACATTGCCGTGCTCCGTGGTATCCCCCACGGCGCTGAAAATGATCCGCACAGCGCGGGCAAAGTACTCGTGGTTGGAGATGCGGCCGCGCCCGTCGGCGGTGCCGCTGGTCTCGCCTTCGTGTTCGTAGACGTAGATCAGGTCGATGTCACTCGATACATTGAGTTCGCGCGCGCCCAGCTTGCCCATGCCGATGATCCACAGTTCCACGGGCTGCCCATCGGGCCCGCAGGGGGTGCCGTGGCGGGCGTCGAGTTCCTGGCGGGCCTGCAGGCAGGCCTGGTCCAGAGCGAGTTCAGCCAGCTCCGTGACAGCGCGGGTGATGTCGGCCAGCGGCGCCTGGGCTTCGCAGTCCAGCCGGATCAGGCGTTCCATGACCAGTTGGCGCAGGATGCGCAGAGCCGAGGGCAGATCGTGGCCGCGCGAGCGCAGGGCCTGCAGCGTCTCTTGCATGCGCTTGAGCACCGGCGAGCCTGCCGGCAGCAGGGCAAGCTCGGCGCCATAGCGGCGGTGCAGACGCTGGAAGAAGCGCGAATGGGCCGCCAGGCCGGTGGGGGTGCTGTCAGTCAGATCTGTGTGCATGGCCGGTGCGGCAGGCGTTGCCGCATGTAAAAGAACCTCGGGTTGCGCTGAACCCGTGCCATGGCCGCGGGTCATAATTCCTGCCTCATCCCAGCCCGCCATGAACGATCCAGCCACTCACCCCACGCGCCTGCTGAAATTCATGGCAGTTGTTGCGCGGTGGTCGCTGGGCGTGCTGCTGGCCGCGGCCCTGCTGATCACGCTGGCCTGGGGTGCGCTTCACGGCTGGATTGTGCCGCGAATCGGCGAGTACCGTGCACAGATCCAGGCGCAGGCCAGCAAGGCGTTAGGGGTACCCGTGCGGGTGGGCGCGATCTCGGCCCGTTCCGAGGGGTTGATTCCCACGATCGAGCTGGAAAATGTCGCCCTGCTGGATGCCGAAGGCCGGGAAGCCCTGCGTCTGCCCCGCGTCGTCGTGGCGGTCTCGCCGCGCTCGCTCTGGAACTTCGGGTTTGAGCAGCTCTATATCGAGCGCCCGGAACTGGACGTGCGCCGCACGGCCGACGGACGCATTCTGCTGGCCGGGCTGGCACTTTCGAGCAGCAATCCCGACGACGGTGGCGCGGCGGCCGACTGGATTTTTGCCCAACCCGAGCTGCTGATCCGGGGCGGCACGCTGCGCTGGACAGACGAGTTGCGGGCCGCGCCCGAACTGGCCCTGGATGACGTGGACATTGTGGTGCGCAACGGCAACTGGCGCCACAGCCTGCGCATCGACGCCACGCCCCCCGAGGCCTGGGGAGACCGTTTTTCCGTGATCGGGGTGTTCCGTCAGCCGCTGTTCACCACGCACGGGGGGCGCTGGCAGGAATGGAACGGGCAGCTCTACGCGGACTTCCGGAGGGTTGACGTTTCGCGGCTGCGCCACCACGCAGATGTGGGGATCACCGTCAGCCAGGGGCGCGGCGCGGTGCGCAGCTGGATCGATGTGGAACGCGGCCAGTTGGTGGGCGGCGTGGCCGATGTCGCGCTGGCCGATGTCAACGCCACGCTGGGCGCGCAGTTGCAGCCGCTGGTGCTGCCCCTGGTGCAGGGCCGGGTGGGCGGGCGTCACTTTGCGGGCGGGTTGGAGTTTTTTACGCAGAAGCTGCAGTTCACCACGCAAGAGGGGCTGCGGTGGCCTGGCGGCAACGTTCGGGTGCGCCACAGCGCTGCCCGCAAGGGGGCCAAGGCGCAGGGGGAGTTCCAGGCCGATTTGCTGGATCTGGCGGCGCTGTCGGGCATTGCGGATCGTGTCCCGCTGGGTGACGCCGTGCACCAGGCGCTGCGCACCTACACGCCCCAGGGGCTGGTGGAATCGCTGAACGCCCAGTGGCAAGGGGATCTGACTTCCCCGCAGACCTACCAGGCTCGCGGCCGCGTCACCGGGCTGGCGTTGGCAGGGGCGCCAGAAAATTCGGGCAAGGGCGCGGCCCCCGCCATCGGTGTGCGCGGTGCCGCCGTGGACTTTGACCTGACGCAGCAGGGCGGCAAAGCCAAGCTGGTGGTGGCCGATGGTGCGCTGGTGCTGCCCGGGGTGTTTGAAGAACCGGTGCTGCCGCTCGATCGTCTGAGCAGCGCCGTAGCCTGGCAGATCGACGGCGCGCGCATTGCCGTGCAGGTGACCGACACCCGCTTTGCCAATGCCGACGCGCAGGGTGAGGCGCGGGCCACCTGGCACACCAGTGATCCGGCGCACTCCCGTGGGGGGGGGCGCTTTCCGGGAGTGCTCGATTTGAGCGGGTCTCTGTCCCGTGCCGATGGCACCCGGGTGCACCGTTATCTGCCTTTGTCCATTCCGTCCGACGCGCGCCACTATGTGCGCGATTCGGTGGTGGCGGGCCGGGCCAGCGTGGTGAATTTTCGTGTCAGGGGCGACCTGCACGACATGCCGTTCAATGACCCCCGGCACGGCGAATTCCGCATTGCTGCGCGCGTGCAGGATGTGACCTATGCCTTTGTGCCCCGCAGCCTGCAGCCTGCGGGCGAGCTGCCCTGGCCTGCGCTCACCCAGTTGGCAGGCGAACTGGTGTTCGAGCGCTCGTCCATGCAGGTCAAGGGCGCCAGCAGCCGGTTTGCAGGCAGTGCCGACCTGCGGGCCACCAAGGTGGAGGCGCAGATTCCCGATCTATCGCACACCGTGGTTGCGGTGAATGCCGATACCCGAGGTCCGCTGCCGGAGCTGCTGGCGCTCATGGCCTCGTCGCCACTGGCCGCCATGACCGGGCATGCGCTGGACAAGGCCAGCGGAACGGGGTTTGCCGATCTGCGGCTGCGGCTGAGCCTGCCCATCAGCGAAATCAACAAATCACGTGTGCAGGGCAGCCTGCAACTGGCGGGCAACGAGGTGCGGATCACGCCGGATACCCCGGCCTTGTCGCGCGCGCGGGGCACCGTGCAGTTCAGCGAGAGCGGTTTCACCCTCGCTGGCGTGCAGGCGCGCGCCCTGGGGGGCGATGTGCGCCTGGAAGGCGGCATGCGCGCCCTGCCTGCCGGGGCCCCACCGTCCGAAGCCCTCCTGCAGTTGCGCGCACAGGGAACGGCTTCGGCGGAAGGACTGCGCCAGGCTCCGGAGCTCGGCCTGCTGGCCCAGCTGGCCCGCAAGGCCACGGGCAGTGCCCCCTACAGTTTTCAGTTTGCGCTGCGCCGGGGGGTGCCGGAGTTGCAGGTCAGCAGTTCCCTGCTGGGCCTGGCCCTGGCGTTGCCGGCGCCCCTGGGAAAACCTGCGGACAGCGCCATGCCGGTGCGCTTTGAGAACCAGCTCACACGGGAGTCGCTGGCGCCAGGCGCAGTGGCCGCCAGGACGGCGCCGCTGCTGGACCGCCTGGCACTGGAGGTGGGCGGTGTCGGTTCGGTCAGTTATGTGCGGGACCTGGCCGGAGCATCACCGCGCGTGCTGCGTGGTGCCATCGCCATGGGGCTGGCGCCGGAAGAGTCGGCCCCGATGCCCGAGCGGGGCGTGGTGGGCAATGTTCGTCTGGGGGACTTTGATGTCGACCTGTGGCAGTCGCTGGTGACGGGCGCACCGGGCCAGGCGGGGGCCTCGTCCGTTCCTTCTGTCTTGCAGGACTACCTGCCCACCGTGCTGGCGGCGCGTGCCCGGTCGCTCACTGTGCAGGGCCGTACCTTGCACGACGTGCTGGTGGGGGGCGGGCGTGACGGCTTGCTTTGGCGCGCCAATCTCGATGCGCAGGAGCTCAACGGCTATGTCGAGTTCCGCCAGCCGAACGGGCCGGAGGCCGCCGCCGGGCGCCTGTATGCGCGCCTGGCCCGCCTGATCGTGCCGCAAAGCGCAGCCTCCCAGGTCGAAGCCCTGCTGGATGCGCAGCCCGGGAGCCTGCCCTCCCTTGATATTGCGGTGGATGATTTCGAGCTGCGCGGGCGCAAGCTCGGGCGCCTGGAGATCGAGGCGCAAAACCGGGTGCTCGATGGCGCGCAGCGTGAATGGCGGCTGGGCAAGTTCAACCTGCTCATGCCAGAAGCCGTGTTCACGGCCAATGGCAACTGGGCCGCGCTCCAGGCCACGGCGGCCGGCGCATCCCCTGGCGCGCAGCGGCGCACCGTGCTCAATTTCCGCCTGGATATCCTGGACTCGGGCCAATTGCTGGGACGCATTGGCATGGCCGATGTGGTGCGCCGGGGCAAGGGGCGCATGGAAGGGCAGGTGGCCTGGCGCGGTGCGCCCATCAATCCCGACTATGCATCGATGACCGGGCAGATCAACCTCAACATCGAAGCCGGGCAGTTCCTCAAGGCCGAGCCGGGTCTGGCCAAGCTGCTCGGCGTGCTCAGCCTGCAGTCGTTGCCGCGGCGGCTCACGCTGGATTTTCGCGATGTGTTCAGCGAAGGCTTCGCATTTGACTTTGTGCGGGGCGATCTGCGCATCGACCAGGGCGTGGCCATGACCAACAACCTGCAGATGAAGGGCGTGAACGCGGCGGTGCTGATGGAAGGCCGGGCCGACATCGCCCGCGAAACCCAGGAACTGCATGTGGTGGTGGTGCCCGAGATCAATGCCATGACAGCCTCGCTGGTGGCCACGGCCATCAATCCGGTGATCGGGCTGGGCAGCTTTCTGGCGCAGGTCTTCCTGCGGGGACCGCTCATCGAGGCTGCCACCCAGGAGTTTCGTGTGGATGGCACCTGGACCGAACCGCAGGTGACCCGCATCGCACGCCGCAGCCGTAGCGCCGACACCGCACCCGCAGCGCCTTCCGTGCCTGCCAGCGCGCCACAGGCGCCACCAGCCCGTACCGCCCAACCCCCAGGAGAGCCCTCATGAAAGTCGCTGCCCTGCAAATGGTGTCCTGCCCTCGGCGGGACGACAACCTGGCCACGGCCCGGCAACTACTGGAGCAGGCCGCTGCCTCCGGTGCAGAGCTGGCCGTGTTGCCCGAGTACTTCTGCGCCGTGGGTGCGCGTGATACCGACAAGCTGGCGCTGCGCGAAACGCCAGGCCAGGGCGCGGTGCAGTCCTTTCTGGCACAGGCTGCGCGTGAGCTGGATCTGTGGATCGTCGGCGGCACCTTGCCCATGGCCTGCGACGATCCGCACAAGGTGCGTAACACCGTACTGGTGTATTCCCCCCAGGGTGACTGCGTGGCGCGCTACGACAAGATTCATCTGTTTCGCTACGACAACGGGCTGGAGCAGTACGACGAAGGCAGCGTCATCGAACCTGGCAACACACCGGTGCAGTTCCATCTGCCCAGCCGCAGCGGGCGCACCTGGTGCGTGGGCCTGAGCGTGTGTTACGACCTGCGATTTCCCGAGCTGTACCGCCAGCATGCGCGGGCGGGCGCCGAACTGCTGCTCGTGCCCAGCGCCTTCACCCGTAGCACGGGCCAGGCGCACTGGGAGGTCTTGCTGCGCGCCCGCGCCATTGAAAACCAGGCCTATGTGCTGGCGCCCGCCCAGGGTGGGGAGCATGAGACAGGCCGACGCACCTGGGGCCACAGCATGCTGGTCGACCCCTGGGGCGAGGTGTTGGGGGTGCTGCCGCAAGGAGAGGGCATGGTGGACGGTCGGCTTGATGCGCAGCGCCTGCAGCAGGTGCGCGCGCAGCTGCCCGCATTGGACCACCGGGTGCTGTAAATCCTTGGCTGCGGCGCGCAGCTGCTTGACCCGACTTAACGCTGGCGTTCGCCGACGAAAATCTCCACGCGGCGGTTGCGCGCGCGGCCTTCTTCCGTGTTGTTGGAGGCGATGGGCTGGTACGAACCACGGCCTGCGATTTCGATGCGCGAGGCGCTCACGCCGCGTGCAGTGAGGTAGTTGCGCGTGCTGGTGGCGCGGTCTACCGACAGGGGGTTGTTGATGGCGTCGCTGCCCGTGCTGTCGGTGTGCCCGACGATGTGTACGCTGGTATTGGGGTTGTCGCGCAGGCCGGCGGCAAAGCGGTCCAGCACCGGGGCAAAGTCGCCCTTGATTTCTGAGCGGCCGGTGTCGAACGAAATGTCGCTGGGGATGTCCAGCTTGAGCTGGTTGTTCGCCGTCTGCGTCACGCCAATGCCGGTGCCCTGTGTCGCCTGCTCCATTTCGCGCTTTTGTCTTTCCATGTTCTGCGACCAGATATAGGTGCCCAGGGCGCCTACGCCCGCGCCGACCACGGCACCGGTGCCCGCGTGGCCGCCGGTGGCAGAGCTGATCACCGCGCCGGCCAGCGCGCCAACGCCCGCGCCGGTCGCAGTGCGGCGCTGGGTGTCTGTCATGTCCAGGTTGGCGCAGCCGGAGAGCAGCAATACCACCGCAGCTGCGCCCAGTGTGAGGTGTTTACGCATCAAAATACTCCTTGAAGGGTCGGCCAGTGCCGCCGGACGGCCCCAGAGCCGCGCTCGGAGCCATGGAGTCCATTGTCGGAAACAGGGTGTCCGCCGCGTATCGGATGGCAAGACGGCGTCTTGTAGGACAGTGCCTGCAGTCAGTGCTGATCTGCCTGGGTTTTACGGGGGCGGTGGTGTTGTATCGTTGTCCGGGGGCGGCCTGATTTCGCCCCCCTTGCGCCCCGAAAACATCGTCCACCAGACGATCAGCACCAGAACCACCAGGGCCGCCAGCGCTTCAAGCAAAATCAGAACCATGAATTGGACTCTCCTGCGCCTTGTGGCGATGGCCCTGATTGTAGGAACGCTGGCCGCCTGCTCCACGCCCCCCGCCCCGGGGCCCGACGATGCGGGCGGCGTCCCCCGTCCCACCGCGCCAGCGCCCACGGCATGGCCCGGCGACACGGGGCCGCTGCCTCCGCCTTTGGTGCAGCCCAAAAGCCGCTGGGTGCCGGTGCGCTGGGCGGAGCTGCCCGGCTTCTCCGAGGACGCACTGCACGAAGCCTGGAACGCGTGGATCAGGGGTTGTGAGCGGCCCGTGCCCCCGTTTGCCGCCTTGTGTGGCGATGTGCGCAGGCTCAGCATCGCTACGCCCGAGGAACAGCGCGCCTGGATGGTGGCGCGCCTGCAGCCCTACCGGGTCGAGGCGCCGGACGGCAGCGCCGACGGCCTGCTGACGGCCTACTATGAACCCCTTGTCGACGCCGCTCGCCAACCCGGAAACGGCTATACCGTGCCGCTGTACAGACTGCCTGCAGGCCATGGCGCACGCAAACCCTGGTACACACGCCAGCAGATCGACACCCTGCCTGAGGCGCAGGCCCTGCTGGCGGGCCGGGCCATTGCCTGGCTGCGTGATCCGGTCGATGCCATGGTGCTGCATATCCAGGGTTCGGGGCGTCTGCGCATCGCCGAGGCCGACGGCTCGGTGCGCCTGGTGCGCGTGGCCTACGCGGGAACCAATGACCAGCCCTACCAGAGCGTGGGCCGCTGGCTGCTCGACCAGGGCCTGACGCGCGATGCCACCTGGCCTGGCATCAAGGCGTGGATTGCCGCCAACCCGCAGCGGCTGAACGAGTTGCTGTGGAGCAATCCGCGCTACGTGTTCTTCAAGGAGGAGCCGCTGGATGCGCTGGATGCCGGTTTTGGCCCGCGTGGCGCCCAGGGTGTGGCGCTGACGCCTGGGCGCTCGATCGCAGTGGACCGCCTGAGCATTCCGTACGGCACGCCGGTGTGGCTGGCTTCGAGCGGGCCGCAGGCGCAATTGCAGCGCCTGGTGCTGGCGCAGGACACGGGCAGCGCCATCCTGGGCGCGGTGCGGGCCGACTATTTCACCGGCTGGGGAGCCGAGGCGGGAGAACTGGCCGGGCGCCTCAAGCAGGGGCTGCGGCTGTGGGCGCTGTGGCCTCGAAAATATGAGTGAAAATGGCATTTCGCGCTTATCCAGCAAGCGCTTGAAGCTATCAAAACCATAGTTTCAGGATGGTTTGCCGGGCAGGTGGCTCAGCGGCAGCGCACCGCTGGCCTTGACTTCGCCCAGCGAAAAGCTGGTGTGCATGTCCTTCACATTGGGCAGGTGCAGCAGCACGTCGCGCGCAAACTGGGAAAAGCTGTCCAGGTCGCGTGCCACCACCTGCAGCTCGAACGTGCCGGTGCCGCTGATGTAGTGGCACGACACCACTTCGGGGATCTTGCGGATCGCCTCTTCCATGGTCTGCGTGAGGCCGCCAGTGTTGCGGTCGGCGTCCAGGCGCACAAAGGCCAGCACGCCCAGGCCGATCTTGCGCCGGTCGATCTCGGCGCGGTAGCCCTTGATGAAGCCCTCTTCCTCCAGCGCCCGCACGCGGCGCCAGCAGGGCGCGGCCGACAGACCGACGCGCTGGGCCAGCTCGGCGTTCGTCAGGCGCGCCTCTTTTTGCAGTTCACCAAGGATGGCAAGGTCGAATTTGTCCAGAGTATTCAATGAATGGCCTTGAGGCGAAAGATCCTTTCGCAGAATAGCGGAAATGCGGCACAGAACGCAAAGACATATCCGCGCTGGGGACATACACTCCTCTGCACACTGGAGCCGCCCCCCTAGAACGGCGGCAGACCCTGCCCCACCCCCGCCCCACAAAGTGCGGAAAACCAAAAATGCCACTGGAGACAATGCCATGAACGCACCTCTGCCTGAACACATCCGCAAAGCCCTCGAAACCGTCACGCTGGAAGACAAATACACCCTGGGCGAAGGCCGTGCCTTCATGAGCGGTGTGCAGGCGCTGGTGCGCCTGCCCATGCTGCAGCGCCAGCGCGACGCCGCAGAAGGCCTGAACACGGGCGGTTTCATCAGCGGCTACCGGGGCAGCCCGCTGGGCACCTACGACCAGGCGCTGTGGGCTGCCAAGAAGCACCTGGCCGAGAACCACATCGTCTTCCAGCCCGGCGTGAACGAGGAACTGGGCGCCACAGCGGTGTGGGGCACGCAGCAGCTGGATTTGTATCCGCAGAGCAAGAAGTACGACGGCGTTTTTGGCATCTGGTACGGCAAGGGCCCGGGCGTGGACCGCTGCTCCGACGTGTTCAAGCATGCCAACATGGCCGGCACGGCAAAGCACGGCGGCGTGATCGCCATTGCCGGTGACGACCACATCAGCAAGAGCAGCACGGCCGCGCACCAGAGCGACCACATCTTCAAGGCCTGCGGCACGCCGGTGTTCTTCCCGAGCAACGTGCAGGACATCCTCGACATGGGCCTGCACGCCTTTGCCATGAGCCGTTTCTCGGGCGTATGGTCGGGCATGAAGACCATCCAGGAGGTGGTGGAGTCGTCCAGCAGCGTCTCGGTGGATCCGGACCGCGTGAAGATCGTCCTGCCTGAAGATTTCGCCATGCCCCCGGGCGGCCTGCACATCCGCTGGCCGGACGCGCCGCTGGAGCAGGAGGCGCGCCTGATGGATTACAAGTGGTACGCGGCCCTGGCCTATGTGCGCGCCAACAAGCTCAACTACAACGTCATCCAGGGCCCGCAGGACCGCTTCGGCATCATCGCCAGCGGCAAGGCCTACAACGACACGCGCCAGGCCCTCATCGACCTGGGGCTGGACGATGACACCTGCCGCCAGCTGGGCATCCGCGTGCACAAGGTCAACGTGGTGTGGCCGCTGGAGGCCACCATCACGCGCGACTTCGCGCAGGGGCTGCAGGAGATCCTGGTCGTCGAGGAAAAGCGCCAGGTCATCGAATACCAGCTCAAGGAAGAGCTGTACAACTGGCGCGCCGACGTGCGCCCCAACGTACTGGGCAAGTTTGACGAGGCCGAGGGCGAGAACGGCCAGTGCGGCGAATGGTCCATGCCCAACCCCAGCCAGAACTGGCTGCTGCGCGCCAAGGCCGACCTGACGCCGGCCATCATTGCCAAGGCGATTGCCAAGCGGCTGAAGAAGCTGGG